>NZ_JBBJNI010000083.1:0-18055 GCF_037719425.1 Daejeonella sp.
ATTTCTATTCATCGTTGACCTTGTTTTTTGTCAACCTATGTCAGGACAAGTCAACAGAGTCAGCCTTCGTGTACTCTGTGTTCACTTGGTGTTCTCAGTGTTTAACCTCGCTTACGAAGTATGCGTTTTAGATTTAAATCGACTAATGCACAGTACCATGCTGGAGAAGTGCTATAGTTGTATGCACATTTGTTCATGACTTGCACTTCGCGCTTTACTTTGCGATCTTTGCGGTTAAGTTTCGAACCAGTAAGGCCTAATGTGTATTAAATGAAAAATAACCAGGACTTCGATGCTGTTATAATTGGCGGGGGTGCTTGCGGTCTGATGTGCGCAGTTCAGGCTGGATACCTGGGTAAAAAGGTACTGATACTTGAAAAGAACGATAAAGTAGGCGCAAAGATCCTGATATCAGGCGGCGGCAGGTGTAATTATGCGAATCTGTATGCCACTGAGACGAATTTTATTTCCCAAAACCCGCATTTCTGCAAATCTGCTTTTTCTCAATTCACTGTTCAGGATACAATAAACTTCTTTGAAACCTATGGGATCACGGGGCATGAAAAGACTCTTGGCCAATTGTTCCCAAAGAGCAATAATGCAAAAGACATCGTCAGGATATTCGAAGACCTTTGCTCAGAAATGGGACAGGAGATAATTTGCGGAGCGGAAGTTAAAGGCGTATCGCTTAGCGAATCGGGCGGATTTGTTATTTCCTATGAAAAAAACTCCAGGCTGAAAACCCTTTCTTGCACTAAGGTTGTGGTCACATCAGGGGGTTTGCCTATCCCGAAAATGGGCGCAACAGACTTTGGATTAAAGCTCGCAAAGCAATTCGGCTTAAGGGTAACTCAGACCGCTCCAGCTTTGGTTCCTCTTACCATAACCGGAAAAGATGGTGAATGGTATGCACAGCTTTCTGGAAATTCTATCTTTTGCAGGGTTTCAAATGAGCGAATCAGTTTTGAAGAGAACATCTTATTCACCCACTGGGGAATTAGCGGTCCTGCGATCTTACAGATATCTTCTTACTGGCGGCCGGGCGAGTCGATTCACATCGATCTTCTTCCAAATGGCAATATAAAAGACCTTATCGAAGCGGGCAGGGTTATAAATGGCCGTAAAACCTTGGCGGGATTAATGTCAGAGATCTACACAAAGAGATTTGCAGATGCGCTTTCCAAGTTTCTGCCAGTCACGAAAAACCTGGCATCATTAACTAAAGATGACTTAAGTGAGATAGAAAAAATGATCCACTTTTTTGAAGTCAAACCAGCTGGTGACAAAGGCTATGATAAAGCTGAAGTTATGAGGGGCGGGGTTGACACCGATGAGTTGTCTTCTAAAACTTTAGAGTCAAAGAAAGTCCCGGGTTTATTCTTCGGCGGCGAATGTGTTGATGTAACTGGCTGGTTAGGAGGATATAACTTTCAGTGGGCCTGGTCGAGTGGATATATTATGGCTCAACATTTGTAGAGTCTGGTATAAACTCAATATCATGAAACTATATTTACTTCTATGCCTGGTTAGTCTGGCAGCGTGTAATGCCATACAACCCGCTGCTGATCTCCCTAAACTTGGTGAATCCAATTGGAAGCTGAGCGCTATTGAACAACGGCCTGTTAATTATGGAGACAGGGCTTTTCTAAGGTTCGATGAAAAGGAAAATAAAATCAGTGGAAAGGCAGCCTGCAACTCATTCTTTTCGGATTATGAGATGATAGGCCAAAAGATCAAATTTACTGGGATCGGTTCGACAAAAATGTATTGTGAGGGCATAATGGATGAGGAGAATCAGATCATCACCCAGCTTCAAAAGACCAGCCGTTACGAAGTTAAAGCTGGTATGCTTTACTTATATGCGGGGGATAAACTTGGGCTTACTTTTAAACGATAAACTGCCCGGCTTGACACAGGAACCAAGAACCAGGACATTGGATCCTAACTCAAAGTCTACTCCAGTGAGATACATAAAACATGGAGAGAATTTGCTTGTGGGTTCTGGCATTCGCCAGAATGACATGGCGACGAGGGTGACTAAGTGAGATTCTGGCCTTCGCCAGAGTCTAAATAGATTTTAAAATTTCCCCAAACCCTTCTTGATACTTGATTCCTGATACTCGATTCTTTTTAATCGCACTCCGGATGCGTGAATGTATAAGTTTCTACAATGCCCTGCGGAATAGTAAACCCTTCAGCACGGCTCACTTTCCACCAGAATAAGCCTCTTGGTTTCTCACGGCTTATTGTTTCATTCATGGTTTCAGCGTCATAAACCCGTCCATTGATAATCACATAGCGGATCTTTTCGGTGTTTCTGATATCCTCAAGAGGATTAGCATCCAGGATGATAAGATCGGCAAGCTTTCCTGTTTCCAGAGATCCGATCTCCTTACCCATACCAAGATGCTCGGCTCCGTTTATGGTTGCACTTCTGATAGCTTGCAGGGGGCTCATTCCGCCCTGAGCTAACATCCATAGTTCCCAATGAGCGCCAATGCCCTGGATCTGTCCGTGTGCACCAAGGTTTATCTTTGTTCCGCCATCAGCAAGCTGCTTTGCCACCCTGGAGACATCAATATGTCCGTAATCTGCGAATTCTGAAGTTGACCTTCTTCTGGAACGGGAGTCAATAATATTTCTTGGCGTATAACTAAGGAGGCGTTCGTTCTCCCAGACGTTTGTACGGTCATACCAGAAGTTCTCTCCGGATTGGGAACCAAAACTCACTATTAAGGTAGGAGTGTAGGATGTGCTGCTTTTGTTCCAAAAGGTTTTTACATCCTTGTATACAGGAACGGTAGGGATGTTGTGTTCAACACTTGTATGGCCATCTGCGACTTGAGTCAGGTTATGAAAAAATGTTGAGCCACCTTCCGGCACAACTTCCATTTGCAATTCCCTTGCCGCCTGAATGATCTGCTGTCTTTGATCACGCCTCGGCTGATTGTAAGATTTTACTGAAAACGCTCCCACAGCTTTCATTCTTCTCAGAGCCGATCTCGCATCATCAAGGCTATTTATTACAGTTTTAAAATCGCCATCAGCACCGTATATTATGGTTCCGGTTGAATAAACCCTTGGGCCGACCATTCTGCCGGATTTCAAAATTTCCGACTGACTAAAAACCATCTCAGTATTTGCTGAAGGATCGTGGGAAGTGGTCACACCATAGGCCAGGTTGGCGTAATAACTCCAGTCTTGCTGCGGGGAAACACCATCGCCACTTGCCCGTAAATGACCGTGAACGTCAACGATGCCGGGCATAATGGTTTTTCCGCTGGCGTTGATCAACTTAGCATCAGCAGGAATTGCAACATTGGCACCTATAGCAACAATCTTATTTTTTTCAATGACCAATGTTCCATTCTCAATAACGTCATCGCCTTTCATCGTTATAATCCGGGCGCCTGTTATGGCAATAATGCCATCGGGAAGATCAGATTTTAGTTTTAGTGCGATATCAATTCCTGCAGTATCCACTTTAGCTGCCTTATCGTTTGCAGCTACTAAGAAAGGAAACAGATTTTTAATTTCTCTTGAAAAATACCTCGGGCCTAAGGTCCAGTTCAGCTTTTGCGAATCTTTGCTCCAGTGAATGTATGTTCCCGCATCTTTAGTCACCTTTGTTAGTGGAATAGCTTTATTATTTGCCGAAAGGTCTACTGCACTACCTGTATTCGCAAGAGGGGTGATATACACATTGAACAGCTCTGAAAACGCAATCCATTTACCATCCGGGCTTGGAGTGAATATATTGGCATATTGAGAGGTGAAATGGGTCCGCACACCGCTTCCATTCAAGTCAACACTTTTAAGGGCCTTTTTGCCGGCTTCATTGCTTTGAAACCAGATCCGGGTATCGTCAGAACTGAAAATAGGGCGGATACCGTTGTTTAGTACCAGTTTTGGTTTGCCACCTTCAGAAGGCATGATATACATTCCGGGATTTTTACCGAAAGCATAGCCCAGAACCTCATTCCCAACACCTTTTCTAAAAACAATCTTATCGCCCCGGTTCGAAAACTTAGGACTATAGTAGTACCCCTTGTCGGGGGTTAGTTTAGTTACTACCTGAGATTGAAGGTCTTTTTTATAGATGGACCCTCTTTGCTCGTCACTCCAACTCACGTAAACGATCGATCTGCCATCCGGGCTAAACTCAGGCTCAAACTCAAAATCAGTTCCTGCGCTGATCCTGACTGGAGCACCGTTAGGCAGAACTTTAGTGTAAATGTATCCCGCTGCATTGAAAGCAACCATTTTCCCATCGGGAGAGGTGCTTAGCTGCCGGATCATTTTTACATCAAACTCATCGCGATATACTTTTTGCTCAAAATGAAGAGCTTCTGTTATCGAATGTGTTGCATTGACTTCAAACGGGATATCAGAAACATACTGACTTAAAACTTCAAGATTTTTGATCTTGCCGTGAGCATAAAAAATGATGTTTTTACTGTCCGGAGTCCATGAAAAATTAGGATAAAGCCCGAAGATAGCCCAGGCTTCCTGCTGATCGTGCGACATATCCTCGTATATAGGCCATTCTTCACCCGTTTCCAGATCCTGGAGATATAGCACTGATTTGAGGTGCACCCGCTTCACGAATGCAAGAATCTTCCCATCGGGCGATATCTGAGGCCGTATTGCTCCTCCATTGCCACCTGCTACGGTTTCAAGCTCACCAGTTTCTCTGTTTAACCTTCTGATGTTATAAATTTCACCGTTAGGATCCTTGTTATATTGGAATGTTGGGCCCGGGCTTACATCTTCAGAAAAATACACGTATTTCCCGTCAGGAGATATTTCAGGCTCACCGGCATCCTGCTGATCATTCTTTCGTTTGGTTAGCTGAACCCCGTCGCCGCCGCCAGCAATATGATACATCCACATCTCACCAGCACCCAGAGACCTGCCGCTCGTAAAATGCTTTCTCGCTATCAAATATTGATTATCCGGTGTCCATACAGCGTTGTTCAACAGTCGGAAGGTTTCTTTAGTAACTGTACGTTTTCCTGAGCCATCGGCATTCATCACCCAGATATTATCACCGCCTTCTTTATCGCTTGTATAAGAGACGAACTTTCCATTTGGACTGAACCTGGGCTGAACTTCGGAAGCTAAACCGCCGGCGAGTAAAGTTGCCTTGCCGCCAGTAACCGGCATCTTGTAAATATCTCCCAGCATGTCAAAAACGATCTCTCTACCATCAGGGCTGAGGTCCAGGTTCATCCAGGTGCCTTCATTAGTCTGAAAAGAAAATGATTTCGTAGGTCCGGCTGGTTTTTCAACATTCCATTTCGGGTTTTGCTGGGCAAAAAGTGTATGGCTTAGTATGAAAGTTAAAGCTATAAATAGGTGTTTCTTCATGTATCTCTTAAATTGGATCGCAAAATAACAAATTAGCAAATGAGTAAATGAGTAAATTCGCAAATTTACTAATTCTCAAATTTGCTAATTTACACCATGACCATACATCAGATCCTGCATAAATACTGGAGTTTTGCAAGATTTCGCCCTTTGCAGGAAGAGATTATTCAATCTGTACTGGATGGGCATGATACTTTAGCGTTAATGCCCACTGGTGGAGGCAAGTCTGCCTGCTTCCAGGTTCCAGCCTTACTTAATCCGGGTATCTGCATTGTAGTATCGCCGTTGATAGCTCTGATGAAAGATCAGGTTGAAAATCTCAAAGAAAAAGGCATTAGCGCGATTGCTATAATTTCAGGAATGGGTAAAAGGGAGGTTGATATCGCCCTGGACAATTGTATTTATGGCGATATAAAGTTCCTTTATCTTTCGCCCGAAAGGCTGCTGTCAGATCTTGTGAAAGAAAGGATCAGGCACATGAATGTCAACCTAATTGCCATCGATGAAGCCCATTGCATCTCGCAGTGGGGATATGACTTCCGTCCACCTTATCTGCATATATCCGAGCTGCGCCAGCTCCATCCTAAAGTTCCGGTACTGGCGCTAACGGCAACTGCAACCGAGGGAGTGGCTTTGGACATACAGGAGAAGCTTAAATTCAAGAATGGCAATGTTTTCCGCAAATCATTTGAGAGGAAAAACCTTGGTTATTTGGTCTATAACGAGGAGAATAAGATGCGCAAGCTCTTTTCCATTGCCAAAAACGTCAAGGGAACAGGGATAGTATATGTCAGAAACAGGAGGGAAACGCAGGAAATTGCGCGCCTGCTTAATATGGAAGGCGTTTCAGCTGAATTTTATCACGCGGGCTTAGATAGCGCTGCACGAAGCAAAAAACAGATGTTGTGGAAAACCTCGCAGACGCGAGTGATGGTGGCCACTAATGCCTTTGGGATGGGTATAGATAAAGGCGATGTCCGCTTTGTTGTTCATCTTGACCTGCCGGAGAGCCTGGAAGCTTACTATCAGGAAGCTGGCCGCGCCGGCAGGGACGAGAAGAAAGCATATACAGTTTTGCTTTATAATGATTCTGATAAGACCAGGCTGATCAAGAAGCTCGAACAAAGTTATCCCTCAGTTCATGAGATCAAGCTGGTATATCATCACCTGGGAAACTACTTTCAGCTTGCCTATGGAGCAGGAGAGGGCTTAACGTTGGAAATTGATATCGCTGATTTTTGCAACCGCTTTAAGCTGGACGCTATAAAAACGTTAAATGCCTTAAAGTTCCTGGAACACAACGAATACATCGCGTTGAGCGAGACTGTTTTCTTGCCGTCAAGGGTCCAAATATTGTTAGGGCAGGAGGAAATTTACAGGTTCCAGGTTGAGCAGCCGGCTTTTGATTCGTTTATTAAGATCTTATTACGCTCTTACGGCGGATTATTCGATCAATTTGTTGGTATTAAGGAGAGCGACCTGGCAAAAAGGCTTGGAATAAGCAAAGGAGAAGTTGTCCAGATCCTCCGAAAGCTTCACGCGATGGAAGTTGCCAGCTATATAGAACAAACCGATAAGCCTCACATCACCTTTCTTAAGCAGCGGCTTGATGATCAGCATCTCCAGATCAATGCCCGGTATCTTGCTGACAGGTATGAGATCAACAAAGAGCAGATCAAATCGGTCATTGCATATGCTGAAATCCCTAAATGCCGGAGCCAGCAGTTACTGGCTCATTTCAATGAAACCCATGCCGCCGAGTGTGGAATATGCGATGTCTGCATTGAAAAGAGACGTATAAGTAAGAAGGAATCGATAACTGATGAGATCATAAAAGATGTACTAAATGTTCTGAGTAATAATTCACTGCTTCTGGATAATCTGATGAATTCTGTCAAGTCAGGTAATGACAAGGAGAAGCTGGGTGTGATCAGGGAGCTTCTTGATGCGGGGACGATAAAAGCGAATGGGGAGTATTATTATGTTTCGTAGTATAATTATTATCTTGTGTAACCACGTTTAAATTTTTGCGTCTAAGTAAAAAAAATAGAATATGAACACCTCTACTAAAATTATAGCCGGAGCCCTTTCACTAGGGGCATTCTTCAGCTCATGCAACGGATTTAACTGCATTAACGGTTCCGGGAATCAAATATCGGAAACGAGGGAAGTGGGTTCGTTCACCCGCGTGGAAACGAGCGGATCGATCAAGGTAATTCTAAAACAGGGACCTGCTAATAGTTTGAAGATCACGGCCGATGATAATATCTTAAAGGAAATTGAAACCTATGTCAGAGGAAACAGGCTGATTATCGATCTTGAGGGAAGTTTTTGTGATGCTGGCCCGATAACTGTTTATGTTACATCGAAAGATTACGAAGGCATTGATGCTTCGGGCGCCGTTGAAATTTTAGGTGATGGAAAACTAAACGTCAACGATTTTGAACTCGAACTTAGTGGTTCAAGCAAGGTTGATCTGGATATTAATGCTGCAAATGTAAAAACATCGTCAAGCGGCGCTTCAGAGATATTCCTTAAAGGCCAGGCGGGTTCTCATGAATTAGATTTAAGCGGATCGAGTTCAGTGGATGCTCTTGATTTCGTAGTTGGCAGATACCGGATTGAAAGCTCGGGATCAAGTGATTCCCGTATTAATGTGCTTAATGAATTAGACATCAGCTCGAGCGGCTCCAGCGATGTACAGTACCGCGGAAATCCGACGAAGATAAAAAATGATGAATCAGGGGCTTCGAGTTTAAAGAAGGTTGATTAATTATCTTCATTTTGCTGTATAAAACTTCTTCAAATTAACCACGAAGAACACTAAGGAAAAGTACAAAGCGCACTGAGCTAACTGTAAACTCAGTGCCCTCTGTGGGATCTCAGTGCTCTCCGTGCCTGCCTGGCCGGTAGGCAGGTTTATTTAGTTACTGTAAAGAGGTTCTTCAGTTAAAATACCCTATATCATCTTTTGCGCAAATCCTTTGCGGTCTTTGCGTTTAAGATTAAGAGCATTTTCTTATATTCAGCTCCGAAACTAATTACCTGTAAATGCAAAATAACAAAGCGACGATTAAGGCCTGGGCAATGTTCGACTGGGCAAACTCAGCATATAATCTTGTTATTACCTCTACAATTTTCCCGGCGTATTACACGATAATCACTACTACACCGGAACATGGGGATCAGGTTTCGTTTTTTGGCCGGACATTTACCAATACAGCCTTATCTAATTATGCACTGAGTGTTGCGTACCTGATCATGGCGTTATCGCTGCCGGTACTTTCTTCCATAGCCGATTTTCGTGGTAACAAAAAAGTTTTCATGAAAGTATTCACTTACATAGGTAGCATTGCATGCGCAGGGCTATTCTTTTTTAAACTGGAAACCCTCGAACTGGGAATTATATGTTTTGTGCTTGCTGCGATGGGATATATAGGGGGAGTGATGTTTAACAACTCATACCTCCCTGAAATAGCCAGCGTAGACCAACAGGATAGGGTCAGCGCAAAAGGATTTGCCTATGGGTACGTGGGTAGTGTGATATTGCAGATCATATGTTTTGTATTTGTCTTGAAGCCAGACCTTTTCGGGATAACAGATGGCTCTCTGCCGGCAAGGCTGTCGTTTCTACTGGTAGGTATCTGGTGGATATCTTTTGCACAGATCCCTTTTAAGAAACTGCCAGCGGGCAGCATGAACCATGCTAAGATCGCCAAAAGCAAGGTCAGTAATGGTTTTGAAGAGTTGTTGAAAGTGTGGAAACAAGTCAAAATGATGACCCAGTTGAAGAGATTCCTTTTAGCTTTCTTTTTCTACTCGATGGGTGTTCAAACCATCATGCTGGTAGCAGCAGGTTTTGGAGAAAAGGTCCTTAAGCTGGGAACATCTAAACTGATTGCCATTATCCTTGTCATTCAGATCGTCGCTATTTTAGGCGCTCTGATCATGTCCTATTTTGCTAAAAAGATTGGAAACATCCGCGTTATTATATTTGTGCTAACGATTTGGATAGGAGTTTGCTGCGCGGCTTATTTTGTTCAGAATGAATTCCAGTTCTATATCATTGCTGCGGTTGTCGGCCTGGTAATGGGAGGGATACAATCTATTTCCCGTTCAACGTATTCTAAATTCATCCCTGCCAATACTCCCGATACGGCATCTTTCTTTAGCTTCTACGATGTCACGGAGAAAATCGCTATCGTTATCGGCCTATTTAGTTTTGCTTATATCGAAGAATTCACCGGTAGTATGCGCAATTCGGCTATAAGCCTTGCCGGGTTCTTTATCATTGGCCTGGTCATCCTGCTTTCACTACTATATTTAAAACCAGAAAATCAGCCCCCTATGACTGAGAGCTAGTTTTTTTTTCTGAATTTAGCGCTTTAATAGTATCAAGTATCGAGTATAAGGAATCAAGACTCATGGGGGGTAATTTTATGAGCTTGCCTTTTAAAGCAAAGACGCATTAGCAGATTGACGATACTAGATACTTGATACTTGATACTTGCTACTTTATACTTGCTACTCCTCTATGACAGTTGAACTATTTATCCCATGCTTTATAGACCAGTTATATCCTCAAACAGCCTTCAATACTGTCAAACTACTTGAAAAAGCGGGTTACGAAGTTTCCTACAATCCTGAACAAACGTGCTGCGGCCAGCCTGCTTTCAATGCCGGCTATTGGGAAGAAGCTAAGGTTGTTGGGGGCAAATTCCTGAATGATTTTTCTGAAACAAACTATATAGTATCTCCCTCTGCGTCATGTACTGGCATGGTGAAGAATTATTATAATGATCTGTTTACCAATACAGTAGTTCACAACAAGTGCAGGAATATACAAGGTAATATTCATGAGCTTTCCGACTTTCTGATTAACGTTGCCGGCAAAGATTATTTCGGTGCAGAGTTAGAAGGCCGGGCGGTTTATCATGACTCGTGTGCCGCGCTCAGAGAATGCAAGATCAAAGCTGAGCCCAGGCAACTCCTGAGTAAAGTGCACGGCCTTGACCTTGTCGAGATGAAAGATACTGATGTATGCTGCGGATTCGGAGGAACATTTGCTGTAAAATTCGACGGTATATCAAGCGCCATGGCAGAACAGAAAGTTAATAACGCTCTGGAAATGGAGGCCGATTTTATTATCTCAACGGACGCTTCCTGCCTGATCAATCTTCAGGCGTATATCGATGAACACGGGCTTAAAATTAAGACGATGCATTTGGCGGATGTGCTGGCTAATGGGTGGGGGAACGTTTAGTGAGTTGTACGTTGTAAGTTATAAGTGGTAAGTTGTAAGTCTGACCGGATAGCTTTCAGCGTTTAGTGGCTTATAACCTATAATTTACGACTTAAAACTTCCTTAAAAAAGCCCCCAGCTCGTCAATCTTATCAGTTCCGATCAAATCCACACCTAATTTTTTCTGAATTTTCCAGGAAGTCACATTGTCCGGGGCAGCCCAGAAACGTATGGTCTTGCCGGCTTTATGAACGCTGTCAACCGTGTGTTTCAGTTTTTTTATATCGACCTTAAGGGGTTTGCCTTTACCTTTCCAGGCCGAGTAGCGTGTGAATGAGAGGCTGACTTGTCCGACTCTTTCCCATTGCTCAGGGGTGTGAGAAAGCTTAAGATCATCGTCAAAAAGCATGTATGGGGGGTAGTCTTTATAATCCGATGAAGCGGGCCTTGTGCCGGTGATCAGGATAGTTAGCTGTTTGATAGTTTCCGGCGACGATAAAAATGGCTTTAGCGATGCCAGTTCCTTTAACAGAAGCTCTAAACTTAGTTTGTAGTTATCCTTTATATCAACCAGCAGCTTCATTTTTCTACCGGGATCTGAAGCAAGCTCGCGAGCCAGCGGATCAATGTAGAGTTTCTTTAAGGCGTTTTCGGCGATGATCTCTTTTTTGCTATGGGCGACTAATAGCTTTCCATTCACAGGATATATATCTGCCTCGACAGACGCGAAACCGTTTTTAAATGCTTTGTAAAAAGGCGCAGCGTTCAAATAATCGTTGTGGGAATGAGCGTTCGCTGTGGTGTAGTGTTGGGGCTGGGCAAATGCCACACTGCAAATGAAGAAGAATAATGCGGTCCATTGTACTTTTATGATGGTCATAGCAAGTGAATATTGATCACGAAAGATACAAAATTGTCATATTGCCTTGATGAAGAAGAAGCTTTTAATCCGTTGAGTTCCTTTTTATAAAGCTGGAGGGGATTACCTGGCTTTCCATACTTAAGCTAAAGCTGGTTTTTTCGAGAGATTTAAATAGAAGGGTTGCAGCCATTTGTCCCATCTCAAAGGCTGGCTGGGTTATGGTGCTAAGCGATGGGTTGAGAATAGAAGCAGTTTCAAGGTTTGAGAAGCAAATAAACTTAAGATCACCGGGAATGCTGAGGCCAAGCTCTGCACAAGCCAGGTAAACCGGCGTCGTCAGTTTTTCAACAGTAGCCACGATACCATTCGGGTGATCTTTCCTTTGCAATAATTCCTTTATCAGGGCAGCGTTATGAGCCGCATCATTCGTGCAACTGACGGTGTGTTTTGTATCATATGCGACAACGTGATCATTCAGGGCCTTTTGATAACCTTCAAACCGCCTGTTACTTATCGACAGGCACTTTGAAATCCCAAGAAAGCCAATCTTATCACAGCCCTGCTGTATCAGGTGCTCGGTAGCCTTGTAGCCGCTTTCGAAATCATCGGTTGTTATCTTCGCTGTTTCTATTTCTTCACAAACCCTGTCGAAGAAAACCAGGGGCAGGCCATTAGCCATGAGATCCAGAATATGACCGCTTTCCGATGTCTCTGTTGACACAGACATGATTACCCCGTCAACACGTCCGCCCTGAAATTCCTTAAGAATGTTCTTTTCGTTTTCAAAGCTCTCGTGCGTCAAGCATATCAACACATGATAGCCTTTTTCCTTGGCTACCGATTCAATGCCATTTATCGCAAGCGAAAAGAAGCTGTCAGCTACTTCCGGAATTACAACGCCGATATTCTTGCTTCGCCGACCCCGTAAGCTACTTGCATAAGGATTGGGAACATAATTCAGCCGCCGGGCAGTCTCGAGCACCCTGTTCTTGGTGTCCTCACTGATTTCGTGGCTGTCGTGAAACGCTTTTGAGATTGTTGAGACAGACAAATTCAGCTCCCGCGCAAGATCCTTAATATTGATATTCTTCATAAATAAACCGCCCGTATTCTGTGTTAATGATGCAGCTAGGACATTATACACACTCAACACCCTATATTGGCGAAAACGGTTTCGCAAATAAAGTCAGAGTAATATACAATAGTATCGCATAAAAATTACAAAATTTAGGTTAGCAATTCTTTATAAGATTAAAAATGTTCGCTATGGGTAAGGACCAGAAAAGTTTCACAGAAAAAGAATTAAATCCTTTATCAAGCCTGGATGTCTGGGAAGATGATGTCCTTGAAAGATATCCTGAACCCGATACCATCGCCACAGCGAAGGCAACGGAAGAATACCGTAACTACGATGACCCTGCCAGGGATACTGTAAAGGAGTTCTACAGGTTGAACCATACCCACCAGACCTATGACTTTGTACAGGAAAAGCGCAACAATTTTCTAAGCTTCAATAAAAAGGAAATGCCTGTTTGGGAGGCATTCCAGTTCCTGAACCAACTGGTTGATGACTCAGACCCTGATACTGACCTGGACCAATTCCAGCACTTGCTGCAAACATCCGAAGCAATCAGACGCGATGGGCATCCGGACTGGATGGTCCTTGTTGGTTTGATGCATGATATGGGAAAGACACTTTGCCTGTTCGGAGAACCGCAATGGGCCGTAGTTGGTGACACTTTCCCTGTAGGCTGTGCTTATTCCGATAAAATCGTTTATCCTGAGTTTTTTAAATATAATACTGACTATTCTATTCCTGAATATCAAACCCAATACGGAGTATATAAAAAAGGCTGTGGATTGCGTAATGTAAATATGTCATGGGGACATGATGAGTATGTATATCAAATGCTCAAAGATCACCTTCCTGAAGAAGGTTTATATATGCTCCGCTATCATTCATTCTATGCCTGGCACCGGGAAGGGGAATACGAGTACCTTTTAGATGACCACGACAGAAGTATGTTGAAATGGGTGAAATTATTCAATCCGTACGATCTTTATTCTAAAAATCCCGAACCACCTGACTGGACAAAACTGAGACCTTATTACGAGGAACTGGTTGCCAAATACCTGCCTGCATCTCTTAAATTTTAATTCAGGAATTATATAATGAGATTCACCTTTAACAAGGGGAAGCTGTCCGAGTATGCCTATAATTTAACAATAAGATAATCAACGTTTTGATAAGACTTGCAATTAATTGTTTCTCTTCACCTAAAAGTAATTTCACTAAAAACTAGAACTTTTCTTATGGTAAAAACTTACTATTCAGGCCGTTATGTACACCTCGGCCTGGCACTTCTGGTCGCTGGAAACTGCGCTTTTACACCAGCTCTTGCTGGTTTCAAGCTATCATCAGTCCGAGAAACCAATAGCGCTATCCAGCAGGTGGTGACAGGAACTATCCTCGACGGCCTTGATGGAAAACCTATGATAGGCGCCAGTGTCGCCCTTAAGGGTGGAGGGGCATCTACCAGCACCGACGCCAACGGGGCCTTCAGCCTGCAGGTGCCCAACAATAATTCGATCCTGGTGATTCGGTACGTTGGCTATATCACCCAGGAAATTACCGTAGGCTCCAGATCAAGGATCGAAATTACACTTCAGCCTGCTCAGGCAGAACTAGCACAGGTTGTGGTAGTAGGTTATGGAACTCAGAATAAACGAGACGTTACCGGAGCAATAAAATCTCTTAAGAGCGAAGACTTCAATAAAGGTATTATCAATTCTCCCCAGCAATTACTACAGGGAAAAGTTTCCGGGGTGAACGTAACTGCAACAAGCGGTGAGCCGGGAGCAGCTACGGGTATTACTGTAAGAGGCCCCGGCGGGTTAAGAACAGGCAGCACACCCTTATTTGTAATCGACGGCTTGCCATTGGATAATTCAAGCACAGGCGGAGGCGATCCGCTGAGTTTTATAAACGCACAGGATATTGAATCTATTGATGTGTTAAAGGACGCATCTGCTACAGCAATTTATGGCTCCAGAGGAGCAAACGGGGTAATTATTGTTACGACCAAGAGAGGCAAAGCCGGGGTATCAACTCTCGGATTTGCAAGCAGTGCCGGAATCTCAAAGATTGCAAGGGCTTTACCGGTGTTCAACGCTGCACAGTTTCGCACTGAAGTTCCAAAAGCAGGCGGGGTGCTGGATGATAAAGGAGGAGATACTGACTGGCAGGACGAAATTACGAGACAAGGGCTGACGCAGAACTACAACCTGAACTTAAGCGGGGGTACGGACAAGCTGTCCTACTTTGCTTCATTAGGATCACAAAAAGAGGAGGGGATCATTAAGAAAAACCAAAGGGACAGATCCTCAGCGCGGTTCAATGCTACCCAGAAATTCCTGGAAGACAGGTTAATTGTGGATGTAAACGTTAATGTAGCCAATACAAAAAACAGACGCCCGCCTATCACTAACTTACTGAATGATGCGATTGTTTATAACCCAACATACCCAACCCGGAACTCAACAGGAGCGTTGGCGGCGTATCAGGGAACAAACAATCCGCTTCTTTACCTTGACCTAAATAAGGAGATCACTACCATAAACCGGGTGATCGGTAACATTTCACCATCACTCAGAATCTTAAAAGGTCTGGTTTACAAACTTAATTTCGGTGTTGACAACTCCACGGCGACACGCGATGTGCAAGCTTTGCCGAGTACAGTGCCGGTAATTTTAGGAAGATTGGAAACGTTTTACAATAACAATAAAAACACCCTTATTGAAAATTACCTTACCTGGAACTGGGGTAATACAAAGCATAATGTATCAGCATTGGGAGGACATTCATTTCAGAAGATTTTTGTACAGGGCCGTAACTACAGCGTCAATAAATTCGTAGTTGGGGGTGCCGAACCGATCTATAACCCGGCTGTTGGACAAGAGCTCACTCTCGCAACTAACCTGCCGGGCGGTTTTGCATTTAATAACGAGCTGCAATCCTTTTTCGGACGGGTCACTTACCAGTATAACAGCAAATACCTGCTAACGGCTAATTTCAGAACCGATGGCTCTTCCAAATTTGGGGCAAACAACAAGTACGGATATTTCCCTTCTTTCTCCCTCGGATGGAAACTCTCGGAAGAGAATTTTCTTAAGAATTCATTCTTCAGTAATCTTATGCTGCGTGCAGGTTATGGCATAACCGGTAATCAGGAAATACCGCCAAAGATCACTCAGGCATTATTTAGCTCGAGCATAACAGCTGGGTACCCTTTAAATAGTACATCAACATACCCGGCAGGCGCTATCTATTCAAGGCTAGCCAACCCGGATATACAATGGGAAACATCAAAACAAACCAACGTAGGGCTTGACTTCGGACTATTTAACGGGGCCTTGTCAGGGACAGTGGATGTGTTTAACAAGGTGTCCGATAACATCCTGCTGCAGGTGATCCCAGCTGATCCGGTCCAGCCGGCATCTACCGTATGGACCAATGTAAAGGACATGAATATTACCAATAGGGGTATTGAGTTTGCCCTTAATTACAGTCATACCACTGGCAGCAACTTCACTTATAACATAGGCGGGAATGTCACTCATACTAAAAACAAAGTAGAGAACTCACCGTATTCAATTATTCCTTCCGGCTCCGTGTCGGGTGCAGGTATCACCTCATCCACTATCAATGGCTACCTCAACGGCCAGCCTATCGGAACGTTCTTCTTAAAGGAGTTTACCGGGTTTGATGCAAATGGCATTAGCACATATCGTGACCTGGACGGTGACGGCAACATAACAGATAAGGACCGGATCTCGGCGGGCACAGCGGTTCCTGACGTGCTCTACAGTCTCTTCGGAAGCGTTGCGTTTAAAGGCTTTGATCTTGGTGTAAATATGAATGGCGTATCGGGTAACAAAACATACGACTATACTGCTAACGTGGGCTTCTCTAAATTAAGGCTAGCTAAAAACGTGAATGCGACACCAGAGTCGGTTGCAAATACAAAAGAATCGCTGAATAACGCAGCGATGGTAAGCACGCGCTATCTTAAGGATGGAGCATACCTGCGACTTAATAACGCTTCGCTTGGCTATAGCTTCAATACGAAGAATATGGGTATCCCATGGGCTACAAACCTGCGCCTTTCAGTAACGGGGCAGAACCTGTTTGTCATTACCAAATATGATGGATACGATCCAGAGGTAAATGCCGACAGGGCAATCAACGGAGTATCGTCTTACGGAATAGATTTCTTAAGCTATCCAAGGGCAAAATCAGTAATCTTTGGTCTAAACCTTTCATTTTAATTTATAAACATGAACCATCATGATTTGCCAAGTCCCGCAGGGTTCAAATACTCAAATCATTATAGCCCTGCCTACCGGCAGGCAGGTCATCAGCGTTAAAAAACAAAATTAATAAACAGATGAAAACGAAAATATTAAGCCTGTTTCTGCTTTTTATAAGCCTTACAGTAATGAACAGCTGCTCTAAGCTGGAGGAAAAAATTCTTGACGAATCCTCAACAAGCGGCCTGACCAGTCAGCAGCAAGCGGAAAGTATTACTGTGCCCGCTTACGCCAAGCTCGAGGACATCTTCACGCATACCAATTACTTTTCACTGCAGGAGATCTCCACGGATGAAGCGATCCTGCCCTTCAGGGGCGGTACGGATTGGGGAGATAACGGTATCTATCAACAACTTCACAAACATGAGAATATCAGCTCGGATGTGAATGTAAAAAACACCTGGGATCATATATTGATTGGATTGTCCAGGTCAGTAACCGCTATAAACGCACTGCCTTCTAATCCGGATCCAAGCGCTAAACTATTTCTTGCCGAAGCAAGAGGTATGAGGGCTTATTATTCTATGCTAACTCTCGATCTGTTCGGATTGATCTTCGTTAAGGAAGACGTGAAAGACTTATCAAAAATCCTGCGCGGGGAGGAAGCAATTGCATACATCAAATCGGAGCTGCTCGCCATTGAACCGGTACTTGATAATACCACCGGGCCGGGCCGCCTGACCAAGGCTGGAGTGTGGGGGTTACTTGCACGTCTTTATCTGCAGTCAGCAGTTTTCCGGGATGTTTATGCCACTGGATACACATTTAAGACCGAGGATATGGACAAGGTTATCGAGTATAGCGATAAGATCATCAGTTCGGGCCAATTTGCGCTGGCTGCTGACTATTTCTCCATCTTTAATGATAATAACCACACGAACAAAGAACTGATTTTCGCCGTTGATCAGCGCTTTAACCTGACCGGGCACAACCGTTTGGCGTATTTTTCCCTCTCCGGCGACCAGTTTCCAATTCCAGCCTATACCGGTGCGAATGGAACGGACGGTCCTGGTATTACACCAGATTTTTACCGCACATGGGTGAATGCAAACCTTCCGCTTGATCCGGCAGTTGCTGATCCGCGTTTCCACAGACAGAACCTGGAAATCTACACCAATCCCGCAGCAGAATGCGTGGATGCTGCAGTATTTAATGTAAACAGGGGAATACTTAGAGGCCAGCAATACGGCCTGCTGAGAGTAAACGGAGCA
>NZ_JBBJNI010000084.1:0-8369 GCF_037719425.1 Daejeonella sp.
TGCCTCCATCGGGTCAGCGGCGTCCCGGCTATGATGAAGTGGACAAAATGCTAGCCGCCATGAACGAGATCATTACCTTCGGAATGATAAGCGATGCCATTCGGTTTAAGCTAGATGACCCAGAAATTGGTTTGTTACAATCAGGACGTATTGGTATTTCTAAATCTTTTTTCGAGGAAAAATTGAAGCCTTTCACCCATGCCAATACCTTGGCTGACGTCGAATATTACATGGAAAACTTCGACGACATGATGGACGTTACACCTACTGAATCGGTTAGTTCTGATGAAATTGATGCCTATTATGATCGAGTAGACGAGGCTTTCATAAACGATTGGGGCGTTTCCTTTACGCAGATCTTGGGTGTAATTAAATCGCTGCTGATTTTTGGTGCTCAGCGAGAAACATCGGTTGTCGTTATCAGGAAAGAGGATTTTATCAATGAATTTGTTGCTAAGTCATCAATGACTGAGACAGAATTAACGAATATCTTAAAATTTATAACTCTGAGATCGCGGCCAGCTTACCTGACTGCGCCTGACGGATACAAGAATGAAGATGTTTTCCCGTGGAAGTATAACCGGGAATTCAGTGTAATTCGCCGACCTATCGTCGAATTTGTCAGGGACGGGGAGTCTTATTTGATCTGGGGCATACGCAATGCGGAAGTCGCGGGCAGGCAGTTTAATCAACTTTTCCAAAACGGCAGGCTGAAATACGGCAAGGAAAACATAAATCAACTGCTTGGCGAAAGGAACCGAGAATTGGGTGACCAGTTCCGCAAGATCGTGTTTGAGTGGTTAAGTGCTCACCCGGAATTAAAAGTTTGGGATTTCGAGGTAAAAATTGCACCGGGCGGCCATTTGAAAGCTGACAAGGATTACGGCGATATTGATATCCTAGTTCTTGACTTAAAAACCGCTATCGTTTATAACATCGAATGCAAAAGAACACACCAAGCGAAGAATATTCATGAGATGAAAACGGAGCTAGATGCCTATTTCGGTCG
This sequence comes from Daejeonella sp., assembly GCF_037719425.1. GTDB lineage: Bacteria > Bacteroidota > Bacteroidia > Sphingobacteriales > Sphingobacteriaceae > Daejeonella. Next base: position 1,010 of record NZ_JBBJNI010000084.1, read on the forward strand.
CGATGGACAAAAAAAGAAAATCCAAAAGCATATTGAGAGGGATACCTGGCTGGCCCAACACCAACAGGAATTGCAACGGTTTATTGGTTTTGATAAGCCGATAAAGATCAAGTCATTCCTTCTGACGTCCGAAGTCGTACCGGTGAAATATATTGCAGGTGCAGATAGTCCGTTACCTTTGATCGCCTTCCCGCAACTAAAAAGTGATGGGATCAAATTATTAAGAGAGTTATAAATGGTTATGAACGAATCAACAAACTTGGAGTTACAGCAATTATTGGTCAAGGTGATCAGCGTCGCTGGCAAGGTGATAGCGAGCGGAGACTATTTTGGCATTCCTCTTTTGATTTTTGATAGAGCCAAAACATTTGTGCCTAGGGCAGGAAGACAAAGCTTTGAGGCGAATAAATCTCCACCCTGCGGGTAGTATTTATTTTTCCCAAACCCAGAGGACTCGTCCTTCTCTGACGAGAGGGTATAATATTTCCATCATTAAACCAAAAAGGAATCTAATCAATCGTGCACCTACTTTACTAATCTGAATATTTATTCGAAGCTTATTCTAATTTTATCTTTCTGAACCGATCTCTCAATTCGATAATTCTGCCTATGAGTGTAGCAAAGTCCCTAGATTCTCCATAGATCATACTGTTCTGCATAGCTTTATAATCTTGTTCCCAGTCTTGCATCAGATCATCAGGAGGAACGAAACTGATTCGTGTAGGATGATGACCTGAGTAGTCAATCCCTTTTATCAGGTTAAATTTTTCACGGTGTTCAATAATTGACCGATACACGTCTGTATCTCCTAATGCCAATATCCCATGTTCTGTATCCATTAACCTGTCCAAATCATATAAATGCCGTGACATGCGTTCAATCCGTACTTTGTCTGCTGGCTTACAAAACTCTTCATGTAATAAAAATGCCTTTTCAAGGAAAGTTCTGGCAGGGTCAACAGTCTCTACACTAAATGCAGATCCGGAGAATGGTTGATCAGGTAACTCTTCACTGATTATCGAAACTATCTCTCTTTGTCGGGATGGTTCGCGCAGTGAGCGCGCTCCTACTTCCATCAGTACCGCTTCCTGGATATAATTACCTTTGACAAGAACTGATTTGTAATTAAGTTCAAGAACCTGCGGATCACGATCTGAATCCTGGGTCGCCTGTGCGCTTAATGAGAATAATTCTTTGTCAACTCCCATACTTACCAGCGCCTGTCCGATTGCTTCCCGAAAAGGATCACTTGTAAATTTACATGATGCTTTTCTTAGTTCTTTGATTTTATTACGACTAAGATCACCTGAGAATCCAAGGACTTCCCGATCCAGAACCAAGTCTATATCTTCTGAAAAGCGGTCAATTAATCCCCATGATTTACTTAAAGATGTTCCGCCTTTAAACACCAGATATTTCGTCCATTCTGAGCTGAAAGCCGCTTTTAAAGCTAATGTTACCCACCAGTCTTTTTCAATAGAATAGGCTGGTAACCCGGTTTTAGCACTTACCAGATTTAATATTTCGATCTGCCTGTTTTTAGTTAATTCCAGCCACTCTATCATCTTTTTCCAATTTTTCCATTATTGATAAAAGAATACTTGCTATCCAGGCTGGAGCCAGTTTCGAATCTTCCTTTATTTTTTTCTTATCTTCTTGTTGCAAAACTTCTGTAATCCGGTTCAGCACCTGATCGGTTACAGCTTCTTTTCCCAGTTCTAGTAATGCTTGGATAACCATAGAACTTATCTTTCCTTTGGCAGCCAGTCTTTTTGCGGTAGTACTTTTAAAGGTAATTATATGTTTGCCAACTTTAATTTTCCGGGGTGCGCCATCAGTAAGGTAAACTAATTTCATCGGGACCTGGGTAGACAATCTTAAGCGGTGTAATGCAGCCACACCGGTTGGAATAATGCGTGCCTTATCCCTCTTTGCAATATTATAAGCTATATCCTCAGCTGAAGGATACAGGGTACCCAGAACATTATCGTGCTTGGGATACAGATAAATACCCTGAGCCAAACGCTCAAGCATTCCATCATTAACCAACCGGGAAAGTGAGGTCTTTACTGCATTGCCATTGCCTAAATCATTAAAATCTGCTGGAAAAATTAACTTTCCTCTGCGTTTTTTAATAATGCGGGTAACAATCTGTTTATGAATAGAATGTATCATTATCAATTGTCTGATTCTGTTACAAATTTACAGTAAAATTGTAACAAAAAACTTAGGTAATAAAGATGTTCTATTCTTAATAGCGACTGGAGCTTCAGTGGGTCGTGGTATTCTTTTCTTTCAGAAAAGAATACATCAGCTTGAGTTCTTTCAGTACGCTTGGCAAAACACTTAAGTGTTTTGCCAAGCGTACTGAAGCTTATAGCAAGGACATAAGAATTCCCTTAAAAATACTGTGTTTTTTTTAAATTTATAAAGGATGATGTTGATCAACAATACGAAGGTAATACTAAATATAACAACCTCTATTTTTAATTTTCAACATTTCTAGTAAGTACGAGAGAATGCATGTGACTGACCCATTCTCCCGCCCTCAAAGCAGACGGTTTGAAACCACACCGCGCGCGCCCCCCTTTGTTTAAGAGTTCAGCGAAGCGCTCTTAAATCATACTATAAAAAAGAGGACTCTGTCCGGAATAATATCTGCCCCCCTTTTGGCGGATTTGCCTTTTTGGTAAATGCTAGTAAAAGAGCCTGGGGCTAGCGAGGCAAGAAAGCCCCATAAAATAAATTCACTCTCTTAAGGCATAGCTAGTACTTCTGCCACCAGCAGATTCCTTTATTAATATTCCTCGTTCCACTAAATCTTGCAGATCACGGGTCGCTGTATCCTGTGAACATTTGTTCATTTTAGCCCATTTAGATGAATTAAGCGTACCCAAGAATCCGTCGAATAACTTATTCAACATATAATTTTGTCTTTCATTTAAATTGCTGGTAGCGGGGTTTTCCCATAGTTTCGCTTTACGCATCACTACAGCCAGAGTTTCATCCGTATTAGTTATAGCTCGATCAAAGCATAAAAGAAACCATAACAACCATTCAGTTATATCTAATGATCCTTTTTGAGTGTTTTCTAAGATGTCGTAATATGAGTTTCTTTCGGCTTGTATTTGAGCTGACATGCTGTAAAAACGCTTAGCACTCCCGTCAGCGCGCGCTAATTGCATATCAGTTATAGCGCGAGTTATACGGCCATTCCCGTCCTCGAAAGGATGGATGGTTACAAACCACAAATGAGCTATGCCCGCTTTTAATACTGGATCAGTGCCGGTATTAGTATTGAACCACTCTATGAACTGCTGCATTTCATTATTTAGAATTTCCGAGTCCGGGGCTTGATAGTGGACTTTTTCCCGACCCATAGCACCGGATATAACTTGCATGGGGTCGTTTTTGCTGTTATCGCGCCACGCTCCCACTACGATCTTAGCTATGCCGCTCCGCCCGGTTGGAAATAATGCAGCTTGCCATCCAAATAAACGATCGTCAGTTAGTTTCTCTGTATAGCGTTGAGTAGCATCCAACATCATTTCAACAACACCTTCCACGTTCCTATCAAAGGGCACAAGACCGGCCACATCCATCCCCAGCCGCCTGGCAATAGAAGAACGCACTTGATCCGGATTCAGGATTTCTCCTTCAATCTCACTCGATTTTACGACGTCTTGAGTTAAAGTGTGTAGAGTAGCCTCTTCTTGAAGAGCAAAGCCAATGCCTTCCATCTTACCCAGCAGTCGGCCCTGACGATGGCGTACCGCAGCCAATACCTCAGCGAGTGCATCATTATCCCATATAAATGCAGGCCAATTTGATAGTTGATGAATGTACATTGTATTATTCTCCGCAAGATATGCGTCAAATATAACATGTATTCTCCGCAAAAGCTAGAATAATTTATGCAAGTTATGCGGAGAATAAGCTCTGTATTCTCCGCATAAATAAAATCAGGAAAACAAACCCCTTGGTTTAAGTGTTCCGCAGGATCACTTATATCTGAATATAAAACCAAGACTCCGACCGGAAATTGTAGAGAAAGTCTTAAAAGAAATTCCCGCTTAAGTCCTCTTCTTTCTTGCATGATTTAAGAGCGCTTTGCTGAACTCTTAAACCAATTTGGAAAATCAAAAGATGATTTATCAGCGCTTCGCTGGACTATTATTTTGTTTTTCAATACAAATAATGATATATCGTTCGTTAGAAAGGGTACTATGGAACATCCTTTCAGAATAACCCACAATAATTGCGACTACGTATTTAAGCTAATTAAAGACAGCCCCGTAATCAAAGAAACAACCGAATTCAGAATCAAGCTGGAGGAAGAAGAGATTTCCATTTGCAAAACCCCAACCGGATGGGCGCAAAAAAATTCAGAGGTTCTCCATTTAAATCCTGAATTGCTTAATGCGATTGGCCACTCGCTTTCCCTGAGGTTCAGACTGAGTTAAAACCAAAAGGGGTGTTATGTACCCGGGATGTATCTACTAACCTGAATGCTTACCTTGCATCATTAGTAAACGGTGGAAACCTTCTAATTTAAAAAACCCAGCCGAACCAGTTTCCTCTTTGGTTTAAGGTCTTCCGCCAGATGACTAATTTGGACGAGGACTTTGCAAGCACAGAGACTCGAGGGCGAGATGATAAGTGAGCTTGAGGATGGAACTAGACATACTCTCTCTAAAGGGATGAGCTATGAGGTTTCGGATGATCTTAGCTCCCATCGTTCTTATTCAAAAGACGGAGTTAAACTTCTTATTATTGATGGAGGCTTCTTAAAGTCACATTGAAGTTTATTAAACATTACCGGAATAATTTGGCTGAATCGGGTTCTGCAATCTTTTTCTCCTATAGTCCACTCTGTCAGTAGAAGAAGATTGCTTCGCTACGCTCGCAATGACATGCTTGGTTAGAAAGGACCCCTCAGTCAGCCGAAGAGGCTGACAGCTCCCCTTGAAGAAAGGGGAGCACTAGCGTACACAACGCAGGCCGCAGGCATGCACTTCTACACCAGTCAGCGATAGGTACGCTTCTTAGGCCAACCTACTGAATCTCCGTTCACGTTTCCGTCCGGATCGGCTGGTGCGGGTAGCACAGTCCAAGCCAAAGCACTAACTTCCGAAGCAGCAGACGCAGCAGTGGGGTTTGGTTCTTTGACCTACAGCAAAGAACTAGGCCTCCGCGGCCATGAGCGGACAAAATTTACAATTAACACAGACTAAAGATTCATTTGCAGATCGGCAATAGACTTCGTAAACAGGTCCCTTATACGAGGATCAATGCTAATATAAAACACTCCCCATTTTTTTCCTATTTTCACAGCCAATGAAATCCACCCCCCTGCATCTAATTTTTCTTACCCTATTCCTCCTTTCCTGTAATTACGTAAGAAAGATCAGCGACGATCCTATACCCACTTTTACAGCCGTCAAGAATATCAAATACAGCGAGGTAAAACGTCGTTTCGGGAATGGGCTTTCCTTCCATGAAACAGGATTTCAGCTGCAGCCGGAATGGGAGGTCTATTTCAGCGCAGAGGATTCCATAAAGATCTTTAGTCCTGAGCGCCAAAAATATATGCCCTACCGCATCTTCCACAGCCATAAAGCGTTATTTCATTTTGCTAGGGATTGGTTCAGAGTAAAGCATGTCGGCAAAGACAGTCTTGTGCTGCAGGCAATGGTTCTTGAATCAAGGGTGGTTAAGGAAGAGCTCTCGAATATATACATGACGCTGTATTCAAAAGACTATATCGAAAAGGAACTTAAAACAACCGCGGAGGAGCTTAGAAAACCTACACATGACGACAGCCTTTTCATTAAATACCGGGCTATTCAGGCGAATACAGATCCTGACAGTTTATTTGCAGCGCGAAACCCTGTTGCTCTCAAAAGCAAAAGCAAAATTTTGACAGTCAATAAAGTAAACCCTTCAGCAGACCCATACCTGGGCTACATCAGCCGGTCGGAAGAATACCTCTACCCGGTATACAAAATCCATATCAATAAAGCTTATCAGGATTTTCAATACTCCTTCCAGGTTATCGTAGATCATAATGGAAAAATGATATTCAAAGATTTCCTTGTTGCTGTAATGCCCGAGTTCGTAGAATCAAAAACTAAAGTTGCAAAGGGTATAATCGACGTTTATTTAAAGAACCTTCTTGATGTAACACCGGGTAATACTTTGGGGTATCCACATTCGAGTGTTATCAACCTGCATATTAAAGGGAAGAAAGAATAACGGTCTCATTTTTTAACTGCAGAGTTCGCAGAGTTTTACCTGCCTGCGGTAGGCAGGCGCAAAGGACACAAAATGTGAAATTTTGCAGGGCCTAATTATGTGTTAAAAAACTCGGCATTCTCTGCGATATACTCTGCGAACTCTGCGGTTAATTATCCGACCAGCTAAGTATCCGACCAGCTCACAATGACCACTGATTGCTGATTAATGAGGGTCTGCTGAAAATCCGGTTTTTTTTAAAAAACATAGGTAGTTATCGTTAACTTAGTCACTCAAACTAACCAAACCTATCCTGTTTAAAAAACCAAATTTATAGAATAATGAAATTCAAAAATCTATACTCAATTTTCCTTTTGTTTTTACTTCTGCTTGTTCTTGATGCAAAGGCATTCACAAAAAGCGCTTTAGAAAGAAAAGTTTCCGAAAACTACGATCCTGTGATAGTGACTGGTAAGGTGGTTGATGAAAAGGGTGATCCCTTACCGGGTGTAACTGTTAAAGTTAAAAGTAACACCGTTGGAACTTCAACTGGTTTGGATGGTTTGTTTTCTTTGCAGGCGCCGGATGATAAAGGAACGCTAATTTTTTCTTTTCTTGGATATCTGACTCAGGAAATTCCAATTAATAGCAGGCAGGTAATAAACGTAAATATGGTGCCGGATTCTAAATCTTTAAGTGAGGTGGTAGTAATTGGCTATGGTACAACAACAAAAAAAGATCTGGTATCTTCAATTTCATCTATCAAGGCTGATGACCTAAAAAACCAGCCGGTTGTTAATCTTGAACAGGTACTTCAGGGAAAGGCTTCCGGATTGGAAGTTACTTCTAACAACGGCACGCCCGGCTCCGGGGCAACCATCCGGATCAGAGGTAATAATTCCATTAATGGCAATAACGATCCACTGTACGTGTTGGATGGTTTTATCGCCGGATCAGGGTTTGATATTAATAGTCTAAATACAAATGATATTCAATCGATCGAAATTTTAAAAGATGCAACTGCTCTTGCTATATACGGAACGCGTGGTGCATCAGGTGTAATTTTAATTACTACCAAAAACGGAACCGGTGTCAGCAAGGGAAAACCACAAATTACACTAGGTCA
>NZ_JBBJNI010000084.1:8379-17997 GCF_037719425.1 Daejeonella sp.
TAGGTCATTATACAAGCTTACAGACAACTGCAAACCGGATAGAGATTTTAACAGGACAAGAGTACCTTGATTACGTAAACGAATCTGCACAATTTGTGCCCGGACCGAGTGGTTTCGGACAAACGGATACCAGTTTACCTTTGGCATATACGGGCGATATTGAAACCACCGACTGGATTGATCTTATTTCCCAGAACGGTTTGGTCAACAATACTGACCTCTCAATAGGGGGAAATTCGGACAACTCCAATTATTATGTATCATTTAACCATTTCGATCAAAAAGGCATCGTGAGAGCTTCCGGTTTACGAAAAGGGGGGATCAGGGCGAACCTGGATATGAAAGTTACCGATAAATTGAGAAGCGGAATACGGTTAAATGCTGCGCAATACAAGACCGAAAACAATAAGGTTGCGTACAGTGGAATTGTCAATACGGTAGTGCCAATAAGGAAAGTATACGATGCAAACGGAAAATTTACCGGCCAAAATCCGATAAGCTCAACTATCCAACGCAATCCTGAAGCAGATATTCAGTTGAGAACTGATCACGACCTCGTTACAAAATTAACTACTAATGCCTATCTGGAATACGAAATTATCAGTAATCTGAAGTTCAAAACTACATTAGGCGCCGACCTCACCTACAATAAACAGAACGACTATTTGCCGGGAATTCTTCCGGAAATAACTACCGGTGGTTTTGGAAGGATTGCTACAAATAATCAAAAGAGCATTTTGAACGAAAATACATTTAACTATAACTTCAGTACCGGGAAACACGCATTCAAAATGCTTGGTGGATTTACTTTCCAAAAAGACAATAATGAAAGTACCTTCGCTGAATCAGATGGCTTTTCAAATGACGCTGTAACGTTCAATAATCTTGCATTAGGGGATGCAGCAACTGCAAAAGTAGGTTCGGGATATGGTCAGCGTGCACTGGTCTCTTATTTAAGCCGGATAGACTATAACTTTAATAGTAAATATCTGCTCACGCTGGTAGGAAGATATGACGGTTCCTCAGTGTTTGAAACTGGAAATAAATACTCCTTTTTCCCCTCTGCTGGACTGGCGTGGAATGCTGATCAGGAAGAATTTATGAAAAATATCGATTGGGTTAGCAGTCTTAAGGTGAGAGGAAGTCTGGGTAAAGTTGGAGAGCAGGGTGTTGCAGCTTATAATTCGATTGCTACCTATGATAATACATTGACCACCTTCAATGAAAACCTGGCCAATGGTATCTTAGTTGGTGCCGTGCCCAGTAATGGGCTCACCTGGGAAACGACAACCCAATTAGATTTAGGCGTCGAAGTTGGTTTGTTAAGAGATCGTATCAGTTTCGAGGTTGATTATTATAATAAGAGAACTTCCGACCTTTTATTGAGGGTTGCATTATCCGGTCAGGTGGGAGCTAATTCTACCACCCAGCTTCAAAATCTGGGATCGGTAAGAAACAGGGGCCTCGAATTTTCATTTAACTCTCAGAATATAGACCGGAAGAACTTTTCATGGCGTTCGTCATTAATCTTATCGGCTAACCGAAGTAATATCCTTGCATTGGCCGGTCAGCCATTTATCAATCTGCAGTCGACCGGTAACCAGGGTGGCAATTCCGCACGGTTAATTGTAGGGCAACCTCTCCCGGTATTTGTAGGAGCAAAATATCTGGGAACTTATAAATCGAAAGAAGAAATTATTGCCGATAAACAAATTGGGGTGTTTCTTGGAAGTCCCCGTTTTGAAGACCTGAATAAAGATGGTGTTATAAATAATCAGGATGCACAAATAATTGGCAGTCCCCAACCCGACTTTTATGGTGGTCTTAGAAATAGCTTTAAATACAAGCGATTGGCATTGGATGTGTTCGTTCATGGACAATACGGCTCAGAAATATTCAACATTATTTCTCAGGGATCATTTTTCGGACGTGGGGATCAAAATGTTTCTCCGATAGTTGTGGATAGATGGAAACAAGGAGTTAATGAGACATCAGATATTCCGCGGGCGGGCACTTCCTCGGGCATATATAATTCAAATAGCACCGTCAATATTGAAGACGGCTCTTTTCTTAGGTTAAAGAGCGTTTCGTTAAGCTATGACTTCCCAATAGAAAAAACAGGGATGAGTAAAGCCTTTCGTAATTTGAATGTGTACTTAACCGGAACTAATTTGCTTCTGCTTTCCAGTTTCAAGCTGGGCGATCCGGAAGTGAATAACTTTGAAGCCGGAAGTGGATTCAATTCAGTTTCTCAAGGATTTGCAGGTGGTCAATATCCCTATGCAAAATCATTCACCATGGGTCTAAATGTTCAATTTTAAGATTTTAGAAATGAAGAAGTTTTTTAAATTTAAATTTATAATCGCCTTAACTGCATCCTTCTTTTTTACAGGTTGCGAGAAATTTTTAGAAGAAGATTTAAGAGATCAGATTACTCCTGACAAGTTCTTTAATAATGACAAAGAGGCCGAGCTCTCGGTTAACGGAGTGTATAGGCTCCTGCACGATAATAGCTTATATGGCCAGCGGGGTTTGGATAACTATTACATCAGCGGCGCTGATATCCTCGGTCCCAGCAGAAATGTGAATGGCGAGATTCACAATTACTTAATTCGGGAAGGGGTTGCAGACGGGAATGGCACCTGGATTAAGTTATATCAGATCGTAAATAATACCACTGAGTTCATAGGCAACATAGAAGGCAATGCAAAAATATCTAAGACATCTCAGGAAAGAAATATAGGACAGTTACTATTTTTAAGAGCCTTAGCCTATTATCATTTAACAAACCTTTGGGGAGATGTTCCTTACTACAATGCACCGATGCCTGTTCTGGAGAAATCTGTTTTGGGAAGGACTGCGAAGAGCACGATAAGGACTGCCATGAAAAGTGACCTGGAGAAAGCCATTCCATTGCTTGCAGTATCCTACTCTGGCAAAGATTTGGGACGAGCTACAAAATGGGCTGCAGCAGCATTAAAAGCAAAATATCATCTCTTTGACAAAGAGTGGGCCAAGGCGAAAGCTGAATGCGATTTTATTATTGACAACTCGCCGCACACTTTATTGTCGAATTTCTCTGCTGTTTTTGATCAGTCAAATCCAGCTAGCCAGTACAACCAGGAGCTGATTTTTGTAGTGGATTTTACAGCGAATCAGGGTGGTGGGCTTCAGTTTTCCCGAACCGATGATTACAATCCCCGGATCCGGGACGAGCCTTCCAACCGAAACGGAGATATTACTGTCAATGGCGTCACTATGAAACGCACAGAATATTTCCAAAGCCTGTTATTGGCCCAGGGAGAGGATATGACCGGATTCGGATTTGCCATTCCCCTGCCGGATTTCGCACTCAAATCAAACTGGCAAACCGGCGACTTACGTTATGATGCAACTATAGTAACAAACTATATCGGTTTTCCCTTATCGTTCCCGTATTTTCGTAAGAGCTGGAATCTAAATCAGGCTAATTCTGCACGTACAAATCATCCCGAAAACTATATTGTATTTAGGTTAGCGGATATTTATTTAATGGCTGCAGAAGCGGAGAACGAATTGAATGGACCGGCAAACGCATACAAATACGTTAATAAGGTGCGGGAAAGAGCGTTTAATCCTGCTCAGCCCTGGAGTGCTTTCACGCAAGGTCAATTCAGAACGAAGATGTATGACGAGCGTAAATTCGAGCTGGCAGCAGAAGGGCATAGACGAATGGACCTGATTCGCTGGGGAATCTTGTTGCAAGTGGTAAAAGCGACTAAACACAGAGCTTTTAATAACCCTGCAGCAAATATTAAACCGTACCATGTTTTGCTACCAATTCCGGAAGAGCAGGTCAACTTAAATCCAAATTTGTTGAAATCCGACCCGACCAACAACGGCTATAGGTAGCAGGGAATGAAAATCCTGCCTGACAGTGGTATACTATAGTGCGAAGGCCGGTTAACATCTTAATGTATAATTTTAAATAATAATTCTTTCATTAGTTCCCCCTGTTCGGTATTGCCGCTTGCATCAACGCCTTTTGTCTTCAGGTCGCACTCCCGCAGGTAGCTGATCACCTGGAATGTCTTCTGTTTGCTGAAGCTTCTGCCGGCAATTTCATAATCTTTCACAAAGAATGGTGCGACTCCAAGCTCTCTTGCAAGTCCCGCGGCACTTTTATCTGTAGCATAGTGATATTTTAAGACTTTGGAAAAATAGGTATTCAAAGTACCCAGCAGTAACTGTATAGGATTATTTTTGGGATTTGCCGCGAAGTAGTTGATGATCTGATTAACTTTAAAGGCATCCTTCCGGGCTATAGCGGACTGCAATTCAAAAACATTGTACTCCTTGCTGATACCTATATTATTTTCAACATCGCTAGAATTAATCTCATCCCCTTTCTTCACGTTCAGCATCAGCTTTTCCAGCTCATTTGCTACTTTGGAGAGATCGTTCCCCAGATATTCGGCCAGTAATGCTGAAGCCCGGGCATGAATGGTATAGCCTTTCTCACGCACAAAATCTTCTATCCAGGCAGGCACCTTGTTTTCGTATATCTCTGCAGATTCGAATACAATACCCTTCTTTTCAATTGCCTTATAGGTTTTCTTCCGTTTGTCGAACTTGCCGTTCCGGTAACAAAAAACAAGAACGGTACTGGACAAGGGGTTCTCAAAATATGAGAGCATTGGATCTGCCGATTTCTTATCGTCATCACCATCCTTTCCCCATTTCAGATCCTGCGCTTCCTTTACCAGCACAACCTGGTACTCACTCATCATGGGGAAACGCTTTGCGGAATTGATAATGCTCATCACGTCGCTATCCTTACCATAAAAAACGGTTTGATTAAACCCCTTTTCGGCATCGCTAAGAACATTTTCCTCTATATAGTCACTAACCTTATCGATATAATAAGACTCCTCACCATGTAAGAGATACACCGGCTTGAATTTCCTGTTCTTAAGGTCCTTAATAAGATCGTTGATGTTCATTTTGGAAGCTGCAAAATACGAAATATTGCAAGCCTTTCAAGACTTGCAGTTATGAAATAATTGGTGTCGGCAAAAGTTCGAAATGAGATTACATGAAGAGTCGGAGGTTCCAGCTTTCGCTGGAATGACAATCCGTGGGGGTAGAATAGGGGGATTCCGGCCTTCGCCGGAATCTGGGTCGCATCGCTTTTCTGCTTTTTTATAATATGCTGAGCACAGGTCTTTTTTACGTACTGCGATCCTGACGAAAGTCAGGATCTCCCCAATACTAAAAAATGCATGTCATTCCAGCGAAAGCTCAATGTCATTAAGTTAAGTGGCGGGAGGTTCTGGCCTTCGCCAGAATGACAAGACATAAGTAGGGATTGGGGAGATTCCAGCCTTCGCTGGAATCTGAGTAATCTTCATTGGCTCGTTATTAAGTTTTGTGTGCCACCTCGGCGAGATCGCTTTTTGGAACAATAACAAGCTGCGATTCCAGCGCAGGCTGGAATCTCCTATTTCTCCAAAAAAGTTGTCATTCCCGCGAAGGCGGGAACCTAAATATGACGTATAAATATTAGTGGTATAAGCTTAACTTAATGACATTGAGCGAAAGCTGGAACCTCATTGTATTTGCATTCGAATTGTTAAGAAGTTTGAGACCTCACCCAGCTACTTTTTTGATAAAACAGGGGGAAAAACAAAAAAATACACTTAACGATAATTACTCAAGCGATAATTTAAATATCAAACTTTCCCCGGACACCAGCAGTTATGAAATGCTGAAGATTATATTTGCAGATTAAAGCAAAAACTTAACGTGATTACCGTTGAATAATTTTTCATTAATATTATGCCGAATACCAGTCATTAGCATTTCAATGTTTGAGCCTACTTCCTTAAATCTGCCCCGGTACCCCTTTCGTCTCAAACAGGACGGTGATACCACGCATATATTTGATGAGATCAGGAAAAAGTTCCTTGTTCTCACGCCTGAGGAATGGGTCAGGCAGCATTTTATTCAGTTTCTCATAAAGGAAAAAAAGTATCCCCGCTCGTTGATTAAGCTGGAGGGAGGGTTGAAACTAAACTCCATTCAAAAACGCTCGGACATTTTGCTTTTTGACACGGCTGGTGAGAAAATTGTCCTTGTGGAATGCAAAGCGCCTTCCGTCAAAATTTCCCAGGCTGCTTTTGATCAGGTAGCACGATACAACTTCGTTCACCGGGTGAAATTTATCGTGGTAAGCAATGGCCTGCAGCATTTCTGTGCTGAGATCGATTTCGAGGAAGAGTCGTATAAATTTTTAGAGGAATTGCCGGAATACACTCAATGTCCTTAACTTACGATTCGCACGGCTACTGTCGTTTAGTCGGGTATGCGGATATTTTTGGAGGTTCCAGCTTTCGCTCAATGTCATTAAGTTAGGGGACGGGAGGTTCTGGCTTTCGCCAGAATGACAAGGCATAGCGAGGTATTGGGGAGATTCCAGCCTGCCTGACGGTAGGCAGGCCTTCGCTGGAATCTGAGTAATTCTCATTGTCTCGTTATTAAGTTTTTTGTGTTACCTCGGCGAGATCGCTTTTTGGACAATAACAAACTGCGATTCCAGCGAAGGCTGGAATCTCCTATTCTCCAAAAAAGTTTGTCATTCCCGCGCAGGCGGGAACCTCCATAATGGTGTGTAAATACTAGGGGTGTAAGCTTAACTTAATGACATTGCGCGAAAGCGGGAACCCCCTGTCTTACGGAAGACGCAGACAATTTTATAGTGTCAACGGAGGCCCTACAATTTTCATCCCTCAGGCTTCGTGAATTTTATCGACATCCGCTCATTATTGGAACCAAATATCGTTTTAGATGTTATGAGTATACAATCAGCATGCTATGAGTTCAGCTTTTATACGTGAGGGAGAATACCAACCATTAGGTGATGTGGCTCCAAATCCCGACGCTTTGCGATTTTATCTTCGAAAAGAGAATGGTGGAATACCGGTTCGTGAGTTAAAGGCTTATCACAGTGAAAAACACCAAAGACAGGTTTATGAGATGAGTGACGCTCTAACTTATGCTCTGAATGATGAAAATAGATGGTGTAACTTGCGCATGGGGCCAGGTTTACTTTGTATTGAGATGTTGTGATACGTACAAATAATAATATCTAACAAGGCCAGTTTAGCGTGAATTGATCTGGAAAAAAATTAAGTTTGAGAATAAAATAACAACATGCTGCAAAAACTATGTTCAGGCCTGCTTGCCTTCACTGTACTGGCTATTACAAACCCTTGCATCGCCAGCGCAGGAAATAAAACTTCCAATTTTTTGGACGTATCGGAACGTAAACTATTTCAACAAGCAGCTTTTGGCGATAGCCTTATGGGAAAACAGATAAAAATGTTCGAGATAAGAAATAATAAGAATGCGAAAGCCACATTTACTAATTATGGCGCCCGAATCGTTAGCTTATTAGTACCTGACAAAACAGGCAAACCGACCGATGTAGTTGTAGGCTTCGGCAGCATCCAGGACTTCCTTAAATCCGGTGATTCATACTTTGGGGCGACTATCGGGCGATACGGCAATCGTATAGCCAGGGGTAAGTTCATAATCGACGGTGTAGAATATTCCTCTTCAATAAATAACGGTCTGAATACGCTTCACGGCGGTAAAAATGGCTTTCAGAGCGTTGTCTGGGATGCTAAACAGCGATCAAAGAACACGATTGTTTTCACGTATTTATCCAAAGACGGTGAGGAAGGTTTCCCGGGCAACCTGAATGTAAAGGTTTCCTTTTCGCTCACTGATAATAACGAAATTAAAATGGAGTACGAGGCTACTACCGATAAGAAAACCCTGGTGAATTTAACTAACCATGCATTTTTCAATCTCAATGGAGAAGGCAGCGGGACCATTCTGAAACACCTGGTAAATATAAACGCAGATACATACACCCCGGTAGATGCGGGCCTTATCCCCCTTGGGACTCTGTCGCCTGTGAAAGGAACGCCGTTTGATTTTAATTCCCCAACAACTATTGGCGAAAAAATAAACGCGGATGATGTGCAGTTGAAGAACGGAAAAGGCTACGACCATAATTTTGTATTAAATAAGGCGAAAAGCGGGCTGAATTATGCGGCTACGGTGGTCGGTGATATCACCGGGATCAGGATGGATATTTACACCGAAGAGCCGGGGCTTCAGTTTTACACTGGTAACTTTATGAGAGGAAAGAATAGGCTTAAAAATGGAACTAAGGATGATTTCCGGACTGCTTTTGCCATGGAGACTCAGCATTTCCCGAATTCGCCAAACCAGCCTTCCTTTCCTTCTACCGTCTTAAATCCGGGAGATAAGTATCACACCGTTTCTGTTTACAAATTTTCTGTAAAGGCGCAAAATAATCCATACTGATTTTCTTAAACGATATGAATAAAATAGTTATTAATCTGTTCTTGATATTATATCTGCTCATCGGGTCATGTAATGTGCGGAAAGCGGCTGTTATCGACAAGATGTCTGAATATTCAAACCCTTTGCCGGTAGACTTTGGTGATCCCTTTGTTCTCAGGGATGGCGGCATGTATTACATGTATGGAACCGGAGCCGGCGCAAAGAGGGGATTTATGGCCTATTCTTCCGCTAATCTGAAAGAATGGAAAAGTGAGGGACAGGTGTACTTCGGAAATAATAAGAACGGATGGGGAACCGGGGCTTACTGGGCTCCGGAGGTTTATAAAAGGGACGGTAAGTACTATATGTTTTACAGCGCTCAGTGGAAGCATAATCCAACAAATGAGAAAGAAAATTTTAAGATAGGCGTTGCTGTCGCTGACAAACCTACCGGACCGTTTGTAGATTTAAACGACCGACCTGTTTTTGATCCCGGATACCCCATCATTGACGCCAATGTATGGTTTGAAAATGGTAAAACCTATCTGTATTACTCAAGATGCTGCTACAAGCATCCGGTTGAAAGCGAAGTGGCAGCCTGGGCAAAAGCCAAAGGCCTATACGATGAAATTGAGGAAAGCTGGGTTTACGGAGTGGAAATGAAATCCGACTTCAGCGGGACGATCGGGGAACCTGTCTTGTTGCTTCGTCCTCCGATCAAAATGGGTACGGATGAATGGGAGAGCCGATCAGTCACATCACAGGAGGTGAACCGCCGCTGGACTGAAGGATCTTTCATTTTTAAAAATAAAAGCACCTATTATATGATGTATTCTGCGAATAATTTTGATGGTAAGAACTATGCCGTAGGATATGCCACCTCCCGGAATCCCCTTGGGCCTTTTAAAAAGGCTGAAAATAATCCGGTACTTCAGAAGAATGAGAAAGTTACCGGCACAGGGCACAATAGCGTTACATGGTCGCCAGATGGAAAGGATATGCTTTGTGTCTACCACGGCAGGACCGCAGCCACCGGACATACACGCCTGGTTTTTATTGATAAAATGGAAATCTTAAAAGATGGCCGCCTGATTGTTCATGGGCCAACTATCATCGAATGATCAGCAGGTTACACCCATTGGTTTAAGAGTTCAGCGTAGCGCTCTTACGGGGAATTACTGCCCGGCCGAGGGGCGCATATGCGTGTTCTAACTTACGAAGTCTCTCTCCGACTTCCACGTGACTTCGTCAGTTTAAAATTCA
>NZ_JBBJNI010000085.1:0-17904 GCF_037719425.1 Daejeonella sp.
CCGATACCAAAACCTGCAAAAACATTTTCATTTTTTCCTTCCACACGATAAAACCGGTCAAATATTTTTTGTTGATCTTCGATGCTAATACCAATTCCAAAATCTTTTACGCTTACAGCAACTTCATTTTTTTCAAGCTTATGTATCCGTACTTCTATGTTATTATTGTTTGGTGAATATTTGATAGCATTCGTTATAAAATTAATGATAACCTGCCCAATTCTATCTTTATCAGCGTAAATTTCACAATCAAAATCGTTAACTATTTGAATGGTATGGTTTGAATTGGAGTGTAGAATGTCCTGCACCGTTTCTTGGACTACATCTATAATCCGAAATTTTTGTATATGCAATTCAAGCTTACTTTCTTCTAGACGTGAAAGATCCAGGATGTCAGAAACCAGCCTGGTTAATCGCAATACCTGCGCATCGATGCGGAGTAAAGGAGGCTTTAGAAGTAAAGAAGAAGATTGCTTTTCTTCCTCTTTTTGGAGCATTCGTAGCAACATCTGTACATATCCCTTTATAGATGTAATAGGTGTTTTAAGCTCGTGGCTCACCATTTTCAAAAATTCGCTTTTACGGTGTTCTTCTTCTTTTGCCTTTTGTATTTCGGTTGTAACTCCAATCCACATTTGAATATTTCCTGTTTCATCTATCACCGGTGCTGCACGGTTTAAATGCCATTTATATTCACCAGCTTGATTTTTAAAGCGCATTTCCATTTCTAATTCGGTACCCGTTTCAGCAGCTTTTAGAAAGCGTTCTTGAAATTCGCTTATTTCATCGGGATGCATGATGTTGTGATATCCAAAATCTCTAAATTCTTCAAAAGTACCCCCCGAAAAATTCAGCCAATTGTTATTACAGTAAGTTACACCTCCGGCTGGGTCTGCGTTAGTTATTTTGGCAGGCATTAAATTAGCCATCTGCCTAAACCGCTCTTCACTTTCTTTTATCTTCTGGTTTAATTATGCCTCTGGGGTTACTTCTCTGCCGATAACCGCCACGCCATTTATATTTCCCTCGGTATCTCTTTGCGCCTGATAGGTAAAGGTATAATAGGATAATTCCTTTTGGCCATTCCGCAAAAAATAAACTGGCATTTCGTAAGCAAAATGGGGTTTCCCGCTTGAATAAACATTGTGAAATAAATCATCAAATCCATGTCCAACCAGTTCTGGCAAAGCGGTTAACAATGGCTTGCCGACCACGTTTTTTCCTTTTCCCCAAGTTTCTAAAATAGCATCGTTGGCTATGTCGATAATCATTTCTTCCCCTTTTAAAATAGCTATCAATGATGGGGAGGAAAATATCATCTCCTGATAACGATGTTCGCTTTCTTCTATTTTTTTGCGGGATGTTACCTGCTCGGTTACATCTGTAGCTAAAACCATCACCCCAGAAATGGTTCCGTCATCTTCATGATAGGGCTGGTAAACAAAGTTGAAATAAATGGTTTCTTTTGTTCCATCTTTCCGGGTAAAATAGGCAGGCTCCTCGTTGCCGTGAAGCGTAACACCGTTATGATAAACATCCAATAAATAGACCATAAAAGGCTGGCCTTTCATTTCTGGAATAATATCCAGAAATGGTTTACCCAGCGCTTCTTTGCCTACATTCCAAACTTTAAAGACCGGTTCATTAGCCACTTCCAGTACCATATCTTCTCCCTTTAAAATACAAATTGGAGAAGGGGCCTTATCTACCAGGTTGCGAAAACGTTTTTCGCTTTCTTCCACTTTCTTGCGGGTAAGAACCATTTCCGTTACATCGTAGGCTATGCAAATAACTCCAGACACGGTTTCATCTGCTTCGTAATGAGGTTGGTAAGTAATATTATAATAGTAATCTCCCGTTATCCCATTATGGGTTAACCGAGCCAACGTTTCGTTTAAATAAAGCGGAATGCTGGTGGTAAGCACATTACGAATCATGCCGGGGAATGCTTGATTCCGAATTTCAGGTAAAATCTCCAACAGTGATTTTCCTTCTACGTCTGCCCCTTTGCCCCAAAATGATTTCATCAAATCATTTGCAAGGGTGATGATCATATCATGTCCCTTCATCACCGTAAAAGCAAAGGGTGATTCCATCAACATCCGATAGTAGCGTTTATTGGTATCTTCTGCTTTCTGTCTGCTATGTACCTGCTCTGTAATTTCATCGGCCACGGCCATCACACCTGATATGATTCCATCTTCATCACGCACGGCCTCGTACGTTAACTTGATAAAAACGTCTTCAGATTTACCGTTGCGTAATAAAGTAAGGGGAACTTCTGATGTTACAAAGCGTATGCCCGTTTTATAAACGTTATCTAAAAGTTCTTCAAAACCCTGCCCGCCTAAATCGGGCATGCATTCAAACACAGGTTTATTAATTACCTGATCCAATGTTCTGTCCCACAACCGCAACATGTTTTCGTTTGCCAATTCCACAATATATTGAGGCCCCCTAAAAATGCAAATAGCTACAGGAGCCTGAATCAATAAATTATTTACCTGTTTTGTAAGATTCCTTTCGGTAAGTACTCTTTTAGTAGTTTCCTGTACTGCGCAAAACACACCGCCTATGTTATCCGTTTCATCGCGAATAGTGCTATAAGAAAAAGTGAAAAAACTCTCTTCCGGGTAGCCGTTTCTTTCAGTAGTTAGTGGCTGATCTTCAGACCATGTTGCTTCCCCGGTTTGTAGAACCCCCTCTAACATAGGCCCGACGATATGCCATATTTCCGGCCAAATATCTGCTCCTTTTGCTCCCATAGCTTTCGGGTGCTTTGCTGCTATGAG
Source organism: Daejeonella sp. (assembly GCF_037719425.1). Taxonomy (GTDB): domain Bacteria; phylum Bacteroidota; class Bacteroidia; order Sphingobacteriales; family Sphingobacteriaceae; genus Daejeonella. The sequence continues at coordinate 2,793 of NZ_JBBJNI010000085.1, forward strand.
TTCACGATAGGAATCATTATATATCATTATAAGATCACTGCTCCACCAAATGATTAACGGGAAACGGAAGTTAAGACAGATACTAACCGCAATGCGCAAACTTTGCGGCCAATTAATGGGATCTCCCAGAGTGCTTTTTGACCAATCCATGGTACGCATTAGCTCGCCCATTGCACCGCCACCAGATAAAAATTGGGGAGTTTGTTGCGTCTGAAAATGTGTCATGATTAATTTAAGACTGAAATGGTTAGTAGTGGAGGCAAGCTGTAATCGGCAATATATCCTAATGGTTAATTAACAAGATAGGTATAGATATTGGGGATGCAATATTTCGACGAAAAGAATCGGTAAGACTTTTGTTTAAACTTTAAACGGAGCTGATCTTAGAGCTGAAAATTGAATACACGTGTCAAAGTTAAGCTAATTTATTACAGCGAAGTCGTGACGGATTTTGTACTTTTCTTTAATTCACCCCAAGATGATTTATCTTCATCACATTTATGCTTAAAAAAGTAGTTGTTTTAACGGGAGCAGGCATATCTGCAGAAAGTGGCATAAAAACCTTTCGCGACGCTGGAGGCCTATGGGAAGGATACAACGTTTATGATGTTGCAACGCCGGAGGCCTGGCAGCGTGACCCTATCCTGGTTCAGCAATTTTATAATGAGCGCCGCAAGTCTGTGATCGCAGCCGCACCAAATGAGGCCCATGTCGCTTTAGTAAAGCTTGAGAAGGACTATGATGTGACTATCATCACGCAAAATATAGATGATCTGCACGAAAGGGCTGGATCGTCCGATATTCTGCATCTCCATGGCATCATTACGAAATCTCAATCAGATAAAAGACCAGATCTTACCTATGAAATACAAGGCTGGGAACTCAAAATGGGTGAAGTTTGCGAACTAGGTTCTCAGTTAAGACCGCACGTAGTATGGTTTGGAGAAGCTGTTCCGATGATAGAGAAAGCAGCTCAGATCTGTTACACAGCCGATATATTTATTGTTATAGGCACTTCATTACAGGTTTACCCTGCTGCAGGTTTGATTGATCTTGTACCAGAAAACGCCCTGAAGTTCATAGTAGATCTGAGCGAGACATCAGTATCAAAAGATGTAGAAAGAATAACTGAAGCAGCATCGGTGGGAGTGCCAAAATTGGTTCGACGCCTGCTAAAATCTGAGGCATAAAAAAGCCCGTCTCCAAATCCTGAAGACGGGCTTTTTATAATTTATAATTACGCTTTCGCGAGTGTTGGATAACGTTTCGATAAAAGATAAAAAGCTCCGAATAAAACCGCTGAATACACCAGGTTCCCTAAAAGCATATTTCTAAAAAACGGGAGGGCGGCTGTGTACGAAGCTATAATTCCTGAAAAATTACGCGGGTATAAAGTAACAGGATAAAAGAATGAGAAGTTAGTGATCAGATAGAATACTGAAGCACTGATAAACGAAGCGAGTATTACATTTGTAGTATTCACCTTGTTTCTTATCAAAAATCCGCAGGCTACCATTGCAATAAAACCGGTATAAACGAGCAGGCTAAATCCATTTCTAAGGAAAAGGATATCTGCAAGAGCCATAGCTGCTAAGGGCATAATAAAAGCCAAACGTTTGTCATTAAATTGAGCACCTGCAAAAATTGCCAGGGCACCTACTGCAGTAAAATTCCAGGTATTATCTATAACCAGTGGGAGGGCACGGCTGAAGGCCGCAAGAATAACTATTAAAGTTAAAACGATAAAACGCGATGAGTTGATTTTCATAGTCCAAAAATAATAAAAATATCAATTGTTTAGAAGGCTATGCTAATATAAATTTTCCGGCATTTTTGCAATTATTTGGTTAGATATGAATACCGAATATTATTTTGTTAGTAAACATAAAATATTATATATCAATATTTTATGTGTTATCAACAAAAGTATGTATTTACCAATCCTTAAAATTTGAGCTCGTTTGTAGTGTTAATACCAGAATTAAATTTTGTGCTTAAGCTAAGATACCTGATAATGAGACTATTATACTTCGTTAAGTCGCATTAGAATGGTCCTGTCGCGCTTTTACTAACCGTCGTATCTTTTGTAAGCTGCATTAAAGTCTGCTCTCATTTGGTCGAACCTTTCTGTTGCGGTTTTCATAAACTCAGCATCTAAAATTTGAAATACCCCGTTAACGCCTTCGGGAATATCCAGTTCGGCCAGTTTATAGCTCTGTTCAAAAATGCCTTTCTCTAGTTTGATGATGAACTTCTGATTCATAGAGAAGATGGTGATCTTGCAGTCTGGGTGTGGTAATTCGGCTACTACTCTCATGTCTGTTGTTGGTTTTTAGTTGTTGGTTGCTGGTTGCTGGATCTGATATTTTGAAGAGGGTTTGATCCGTTTAGGGAACCCGTGGAGGAAACGATTTTAAACCTCGCAAACAGTTCTTCAGTGTACCAATTTTGCTGACGCGTTTTTCTTATCACTTCACTGTGTTCTTTGGATCCATAGGCAAATGCCTTCATGCTCTCCATATTTTCCCATATGGAAAAGGTTGCCTGGCGATATACCGGAGCTTCACCTATCCCGACAGAGGTGATGTATCCGGGAGACTTTTCCATAAGCTTAGCTACTGGCTCAACGTTGTTCCAGAACGATTTCAGTTTGCTGAAACGGATGGTTGCCCGGGTAAGCACACCAATGGGCCCGTTAAAACCATTGTTGTCTATTGCGGTGGTAAAGGGCTCTTCACTATCCCATTTACCATGACTGCTTAAAGGTTCCATAAATATGGTCCATTTTTCATAAGTGAATCTTTTCCACCATGATTGGATAAAAGAGCTTTTATTATAATCCTCCATACCATCCCATACGGCCAATAAGGCCCACTGCTGCCAGTCAGGATTAAGGTCAAATGTTCCATTTCTTCCGCATCCCATTAATTTCCAGAAAGAACATTTTTTATTGAAAGCCAGCGGGATACGATGAACCGCCATCGCAAGCAAGGCCAGAGGAATGAGAAAGGATTTATATCTTACAATGGTAAGGGAAACGATCATAACTTGATCTATTGCTTTGCGGTACAGCGCCAAAGTTAAATTATCCGAATTCATTCTTGAGGTGTTTATTTAAAAAGAGATGAATTTGACTTAAAAATATTGCTTCCGATTGGCTGGTCAATGCTAATTTTACAGCATGGCTGAAGATTTAAATATCGTTAAGGGTACAAAAGAAGATCAGTACCAGTCGCTTATACCGCAAATAAGGGCACTACTTGAAGGAGAGAATGACCTGATCGCAAACCTGGCAAACGTCAGCGCGGCTTTAAAAGAACAATTTGGCTTTCTTTGGGTCGGGTTTTACATGGTGAAAGGAAGTGAATTAGTACTCGGCCCCTTCCAGGGTCCTGTCGCTTGTACACGCATCAAAATGGGAAAAGGAGTCTGCGGAAGCTCATGGGAGCAAGCTAAAACAATAATTGTCCCTGACGTTGAAGAGTTTCCAGGCCATATTGCCTGCAGCTCTTCCTCCAGATCAGAAATAGTAATTCCTTTGATCAAATCGGGCAAAATTGTGGGAGTGCTCGATGTGGATAGCGCCGATTTAAACACATTTGATGAAACGGACAACAAATATTTGACTGAGATCATTAACCTCATAGATCTTAATGAAAAGTAAGCTGCCGTTAGAGTTTTATCAGCAGACAGATGTTGTGTCGGTTGCGCGGCAGTTGCTTGGCAAACATGTGTATTCACTGATCGATGGAAAATTGACCGGCGGAATTATCGTGGAAACCGAAGCTTATCGTGGCCCGGATGATCGGGGTTCCCACGCCTACAATGACAAACGGACCACGCGGAATGAGATGATGTATAGCGCAGGCGGCGTAGCTTATATGTATATCTGTTATGGCATCCACGATATGCTGAACATTGTTACGGGTACAGATGGAATGTCTCACGCAGCTTTAATACGAGCAATTGAACCAACTGAAGGACTTGATATTATACGAATCAGAAGAGGTATATTTGATCAGAATCGTAGGTTATGTAAGGGGCCGGGGGCTTTAGCTAATGCCCTGGGACTTACAAAGGTCCATAATGGCGCAGATCTTCAAGGAGATGCTGTCTGGCTTACTGATGAAAGCACTCACTACGATGATGATCAAATTATAGCTTCAGCCAGAGTTGGAATGAATTTCGATGGACCGTATAAAACCATCCCATGGCGTTTTTATGTAAAGGGAAACCAATTCGTTAGCCGGCCGCACATCTGATTTTTTAACCTTCGGTTTAATTATTTAAACATTTCGATAAAGTTTATGTTATGATTTTTAAATTTTCAGATACGACATGAAAACAAGATCATTCAATCCTGAATTCCGATAGTTTGGTGGTGATGATAACGTTATCCTATCTTACCCAAAGAAACTTTCGCCTTTAGATGTTATGGTAAGAGACCAGACCGTTTTAGGGTTGTGTCATGAAAATGGTCTTCCGGTGCAGGTCAGCATGGGCGGGGGATACTCCCCTAAGATCGGGCATATCGTTGATGCTCACTGTAATACCTTTCGGGTTTCACGCGACCTCTATTTTTAATACTTAAAAAATACACTTTTATTTGTTAAAATGCTGATTTTCAATTATTTTATTGTAAATTTGCATTATGGAAAAGCAATTCTTTACACGTTACCGGTTTATTGATACCCGCACAGGCGATCTTATCAGATATATGAATATCAATGATCGTTTAGAAGATCATGGTGAAAGGTTAAAGAAGATGCAGTCTGAGATCTACAATGAAATCAAGATCCCTGTGGCATCTATCCTTTATGAATTAGTTGAACCAGCTTCTTAGAAAAGAATTGGAATCTCAAAAAGAGTAATCCTGAAGACACCAGAAGTCCAGCAGTAAGTCCGTACCATACCCCGTTAGCACCCATGCCTAGGGTTATACCCAAATAATATCCAATAGGCAAACCAATTATCCAGTAAGCAACGAATGTGATAAGTGTAGGGATATTTACGTCTCCGATACCCCTTAGCACGCCTAGTCCCACGACCTGTGTTCCATCGAACAGTTGGAAGAATCCTGCAATGATAAGAAGCTGTGCTGCAACTATTATAACAGATCTATCTGAAGTGTATATCCAGGGTAAATATTGATTTAAGCCAATAAATAAAATTGCCGTTACTGCCATAAAAGCAAGCACTATATGGTAGCTTGATATGGCAGATAAGCGAAGGGTCATATAATCTTCCTTACCAAAATTATTGCCTGTTTTAATGGTTGCAGCTGATGAAATACCACTGGCCATCATATAAGTCATTGAAGCGAGATTAATCGCCACCTGATGAGCAGCCTGCTCAACAGCGCCTATAGTCCCGATGAATATTGCTGCAGCACTAAAAGCGCTGACTTCAAAAGTATACTGCATTGCTACCGGGGCGCCAATCTTTAAAATACTTAAAGAACGTATCTTGTCGATCGCCTTTATCGTGAACGAAACGAGATAAACTCGGAAATGCTTGGATCGTATTACGTAGATGGCCATCACCATTGCCATGATAGACCTGTCAGCCAGAGTACTCCAACCTACGCCGCTCACACCCATGGGACTTATTCCAAAAAGGCCTTTTACGAATATTATTCCAAGGCAGATATTGAACAGATTTCCCCATAAAGAAATCATCATCGCCTGTTTTGTGAAGCCAAGGCCTTCTGCAAACTGCTTGAACGTCATAAATATCATTAGCGGGATTATAGACAGGCCCAGCAGAGCCAAATATGGCTTAGCTTCTCTAACGACTTCAGGGGACTGGTCCATCTGGTCAATAATCGCAAGAGACCCGTAATAAACGAGAATGTAAAGAATGATCCCCACGATCGCATTGATCATCAAGCTGTTCGCCAATAGTTTACCACATTCCTTGAAATTTTTCCTTCCGCTCTCCTGAGCTATCAGGGGTGTAAGCCCGTATGAAATGCCCATCCCTATAACTACAACAACCATAAAGATGCTGTTAACCAATGCTACAGCCGCGAGGGGAATGGTTCCAGCGAAGTGGCCGACAATTATACTGTCTGCTGTATGAACAAGGGTGTGGCCTAACTGTGATATTACTACGGGGATGGCCAGCTTCAGATTTGTCTGGTAGTGAGGTTTGTACTTATAGAATATGCGCTTTACCATTATAAGGGAAACAGCAACGGGAAGTGATTGTTAATTTAAGAAGCAGTATAGTACTCTTCTTTTTCAGTGGTATGCATTCTTATCACGCCGGAGAGAACAAGGTTCACCAGTATCCGGTGGGTCCGCCTTCGGGAAAGATTAAGCATATGGCTGTATTCTCTTGATGTGATGCGTTCGTGTTCATCTAGATATTCAAGAAGAGCTTTTTCCTTTGACGAATATTCCAGAAATACTCCCTGTTCGCTATTCTCACGCTTCAGCACGTCGACTACGATCTTGCTGGCGAGAACACTTTTATCGTTGACCCTGATGTATACCCACCATTTCTTATCCTCACCAAGGGCATAATGAGGTTTCATTTCACTCTTTTTAATCTCTACTATAAGCACTACCTTATCATCAATATAAACTTCTTCAAAAATAGGGTCCAGAGCAGGCTTGCAAAAGAAATGTGCTGCTTTGGTGAGCATATATTTTTCCTCTTCTTCAGATTTCACTCCGCTGATAGTGCCATCATCGGATATTCCCACAAGTAACCGTCCGCCTTTATTATTTGCAAAGGAAACCATAGTTTTAGCTATTTTTTCACAGCTTGTTATTTTCTTTTTAAAATCCTGGCTAACACCTTCACCCTCTAAAATGAGTTTCCTGATCTTCATAGCAATAATTTTTAATAGGCAACGGTCTGCTCTTCACCTGAAAACAAATTCCGCAGGTACACTTCGTTGATCACGGATGCACAAAGTTCTCCTTTCGAATTTAGGATTTCCAAAGGAAATGCCTTTACAAATTTACCAACAGTGTTTAAGGCCTCTTCGGCTTCCTTTATATCGGTCTCACTCAAAGATATTCTGAAGTATAAATTGGTTCTTCCCGGCTTCAGATATTGGATATTCGCACTCTTTAGCCAAACGCGCACTTTAAATCCTTTCCTTTTGAGTATCTGGTCAAAAAGCAGCGCATAAAACGGGTCGGAAGCACTGAAAATTGTCCCTCCAAAGATTGAATTATTGTAATTAGTATTGAGAAAACTCTTTGAGATCTTAACATGCACTCCGGTAAACCCTTTATCGAATTCCTTCACCCATATGCGCTGGAAAAATAATGGGGGATAAAACCTCATTGCCCATTTCAGTAGATTTTCGGAAACAACCATATAGCAATATCATAAAAACGGTCTGATTTCAGAAATATTAGCACTATAATGTTATTTAGTTGACAACGCTTCAACCATTAGTTGATTGAATGTATTCAGGCTGTTTTTGTTTTTCATTTTTGTTTGTAGATTGAACGCTCAAATTATATGTATGGATCAAACTGCTACTAATTCAAAAAACGTCAGGCTTATCATAATCGTTGCCGCACTTGGTTATTTCGTTGACATCTATGATCTCATCCTTTTTTCTGTAATAAGGGTTAAAAGTTTAAAAGGTTTGGGTGTGCCCGATGCCGATCTGCTGGATGTGGGTACCATGCTCATTAATAGTCAAATGTTCGGGATGCTGCTGGGCGGTTTGCTTTGGGGGATCATTGGTGATAAAAGAGGAAGGATTAGTGTGCTTTTCGGATCTATTCTGCTGTATTCTCTTGCCAACATGGCAAACGGATTTGTTACCTCAGTTCCTGCATATGCGGTTGTACGTTTCATTGCGGGGATAGGCCTTGCAGGTGAACTCGGTGCTGGCATTACCCTGGTTACCGAGACAATGAGTAAAGAGAATAGAGGATATGGCACTATGATTGTCGCCGGCGTCGGATTATTGGGTGCTGTTGCAGCTGCTTTAGTAGGAGACCATTATACCTGGGAAACTTCTTACATAATCGGTGGGGTCATGGGATTACTTCTGCTGGGCTTAAGAGTTGGTCTTGCTGAGTCCGGAATGTTTAAGAATGTTAAAAATGACGGAGTGAGCAGGGGAAATATATTTATGTTATTCAACGATGGCCCACGCTTCCGAAAATATCTTAGCTGCATACTGATCGGTATCCCACTGTGGTTTGTTGTGGGCGTTTTGGTTACATTTTCTCCGGAATTCGGCAAAGAACTTAATGCGACTGAACCGATTTCAGCCGGAACTGGGATTATGTGGTGCTATATCGGTATTGCAATTGGTGATATAGTTGCCGGTTTTATGGCTCAAATGCTTCGTTCAAGGAAAAAAGTTATGTTAACATTTTTAATACTTACTGCGATAAGCATTGTAGTTTATCTGAATGCTGAAGGGATGACCGCTCAGCAATTTATCTGGCTTGCTTTGTTCCTGGGATTCGCATCCGGGTATTGGGCAACCTTCGTAACGATTGCTTCCGAGCAATTCGGGACGAATTTAAGAGCCACAGTTACCACTACTGTTCCCAACTTTGTACGAGGCTCATTGGTTCTGGCCACGCTTTCCTTTGCAACTCTTAAAGGCAGTATGGGTATTATTAATAGCGCACTAACTGTTGGATTTGTTTCTATTGCTATTGCGCTCATTGCTTTGTACCAATTGAAGGAAACTTTTGGGAAGGATCTGGACTATGTGGAAATAAGTTAACACTTTTGTTCCATGATCACCAAGGAAGAGATTGCCCATGCATACCGAGAGATTCAGGATGAGATATGTGCCGGCCTGGAGTTGGCCGATGGTAAAGGAAAATTTGAAGAAGAGCTCTGGTCACGTGAAGGTGGTGGTGGTGGCCGTACCCGGATAATTCAGAATGGCAATATCCTTGAAAAGGGAGGTGTAAATTTTTCTGCCGTCGAAGGCAAGCTTCCCGAGAGCATAAAAAAGTCTTTTGGTGTAAGTGAAGATGACTTTTTTGCAACCGGTGTTTCTATTGTCATCCACCCTAACCATCCATGGATCCCTATTATTCACATGAATATCCGTTATTTTGAAATGGTCTCGGAGAATGCAAAAGAATTAAGTTGGTTTGGCGGCGGGATAGATCTTACACCGCATTACGTGATTAATGAGGATGCTCGTTTTTTCCATCAAAGCCTCAAAGCAACCTGCGATGAATTCAAAGACGATTTCTACAGCAAGTTTAAGAAATGGGCGGACGATTATTTTTTTATTAAACACAGGGCAGAAACCCGCGGCGTAGGCGGCATATTCTATGACCGTCTTAATCCAGAGTCAACTGGTCTTGGCTGGGAGGAGATCTTTGAATTTTCAAAGGCCGTGGGAAGAACCTTCTTGCCAATATACACTGAGATCATAGAAAGAAATAAGAATAAGCCATATACTAAAGCTCATAAACAATGGCAATATCAGCGCCGCAGCAGATATGTTGAATTTAACCTGGTTTATGACGCGGGAACAAAATTTGGGCTTGAAACGAACGGTAGAGTTGAATCAATTCTGATGAGCTTGCCCCCGCAGGCAAATTGGGTGTATGATTTTACCCCTCAACAAGGCACAGAAGAAGAAAAAACGCTAGATTTATTAAAAAAGGGAATTAACTGGATTTAAACACCTATGAAAACATTGATAGCAAGATCATTAGCGGGCATCTGCTTAGTTTTAATCGCCGGATGCTCGTCTAATGGAGTAGAAGGCAAGTGGCAATATGATGGGGGAGTATACAACGGTAAAGCGCGAAACGCCGCCACGGAGTTTTTAATGCAAAGAACATATACTTCTGATACCTATGAAGCTTATCTCCTCGAGGGAGAAGCAAAGCCTGAACTTTATAATTCAGGAAGCTACGAAATCAAAGGGGATAGCATCCTGATAACTAGTAAATTCAGTAGTCAGCCTTCGCAAAATGACAATGTAACTATTGCATACAAATTCAAAACGGAAGGAGCTAAGATGACAACCAGCGGTGTTCTGCCAAACGGAATGATTGTAGAAGAGTACTGGAAGAAGGTGGAATAGGTATAAGGTATGAGGTATTGAAAGAAGACATTCAAGTTCGAAATATTGAAAAAGCTGCGAAAATTCGTGGCTTTTTTGTTTGAAGAACTTTCAGACCTTGTTACTCAGGTGTTCAACACACCTTTCAGACGAATGTAAAATTTTTGAAACACGAAATTTGTTTAAATATATTTTAATAAATTTAAACAATGAATTTATTCTCTATCTCACAACTCGCTCAATATTCCGGTATTAAGCCCCATACAATTAGGATATGGGAGCAGAGGTACAATGCATTGCAGCCGGACAGGTCGGAAAAGAACACGCGCTACTATAACGGTGATCAATTACGACGTCTGCTAAACATTGTGAGCCTTATGGACACCGATTATAAGGTCTCGGAATTATGCACAATGCCGGATGAGAAACTTTCGAGTTTGCTATTAGAGAGAAGTGAAGCTGCGGAAAATGAAAAACAGGAATATTTTGTTTCTCAGCTGATTTCCGCCGGCATGAGCTATAATGAAGATCGATTCGAAGAGGTATTTGAACAAGCCCTGTCTAAGTATGGGATGGGGGAGGCATACCAGATAATTATACATCCTATGCTCGTTCGTGTAGGTTTGATGTGGTCCGCAAATGCTATCCCAAGTGGTCAGGAGCATTTTATCAGTAATCTGGTTCGACAAAAAATCCTAAGGTCCATCGATTCTCTGCCAGCCGTGCGGTCTAACTCCGGGAAGTGGCTTCTGTTTCTTCCGGAAGACGAATTTCATGAAATAGGGCTGCTTTTTGCTTCATTTTTAATACGGAAAGCCGGTCATAAAGTTATGTATCTTGGAAGTAGTGTTTCCGCAGACGCGATATCCGAAGCGATTCGCGATACTGACCCAAAGTACTTACTGTTGTTTTTGGTGCGTTATAATCTTCATGAAAACATTAACAAATATCTTAGTAAACTAAGTGATCTGTTCCAGGGAAACAAAATATATGTAGCTGGCAATCACAAATTGCTTAGTCAGGTTGACTATACGACGAAAACTTATTGGCTTCGGGACATCGATTCGTTGGAAAAGGAAATTAAAATAGCAACTAGCAATTAAATATGTCGAAAATAGCCATCATCGGATCAGGTTTCTCAGGCTTAAGCGCTGCTTGTTATTTAGCATCGGTAGGCCATGATGTGCATGTTTTTGAAAAAAACGAAACAGCAGGAGGGAGAGCACGGCAGTTCATTAGCGATAATGGGTATGTATTCGACATGGGGCCAAGCTGGTACTGGATGCCTGACGTATTTGAACGTTTCTTCGGTGATTTCGGACATACGGTTTCCGATTTCTACGATCTGAAATTATTATCTCCCTCTTTCGACGTTGTTTTCCCCGAAAATGAAACTATAAGTGTCCCGGAAAATTATTCGGAGCTTAATTCATTGTTCGAATCCATCGAAGAGGGAAGTTCAGTACAGCTCGAGAGGTTTATGAAAGAAGCCCAATTTAAGTATGATACCGGCATGGGCAAACTTGTTTATAAACCCGGCCTTTCTATTCTGGAGTTTGCTGATCCGGATTTGATAAAGGGCGCACTACGCCTTCAGGTTTTTAGCTCTTTCAGCAGTCACGTGCGGAAATATTTCTCCAACCCTAAATTAATAGCATTAATGGAGTTTCCGGTACTGTTTTTAGGCGCCATGCCTCAGGATACGCCAGCTTTATACAGCTTAATGAATTATGCCGGCTTAAAGTTAGGCACGTGGTATCCAAAGGGTGGCTTTGCAAAAGTCATCGAAGCTATCATCGATTTAGCGAAAAGCCATGGAGCAAAATTTCATTTTAATAGTGCAGTAGAAAGGATCATTGTAGAAAAGGATAAGGTAAGAAGCATTAGTGTAAAAAGCTCTGAGATAGTTGTCGACGCGGTTATAGCTTCCGCTGATTATCACCATGTCGAAGACAAATTGATCCCGGCTTCTCACAGGAATTATTCAGAAAAATATTGGGAAAAGAAGACTTTTGCGCCCTCATGTCTGATATTTTACCTGGGTCTTAACAAAAAAATTGACAAACTGAACCATCATACGCTATTTTTTGAAGAGGATCTGCTCGACCATTCTAAAGAGATTTATAAAAATCCCAAATGGCCGGTCAAACCGCTCTTTTATGTATGTTGCCCTTCTAAATCAGACGATTCGTTGGCCCCTGAAGGCCATGAAAACCTGTTTCTTTTAATGCCAATAGCCCCTGGGCTTGAAGATGGCGAAGAATTAAGGGAAACGTATTTCAGGATAATGATCCAGAGGCTCGAAAAACAAATAGGTGAGGAAATTTATGAATTTATTGATTTCAAGCGCTCATATTGCGTGAGCAATTTTGTTGAGGATTACAATTCTTACAAAGGGAATGCATACGGCCTGGCCAATACGTTAAGGCAGACCGCAGTTCTTAAACCTTGCATACGGAATAAAAAGATCGGTAACCTGTTTTATGCCGGTCAGCTAACGGTTCCCGGGCCGGGAGTTCCGCCAGCTTTAATTTCAGGGAAGATCGTTGCTGAAACTTTACACAGACATCTAAACAAGAAAGTACATGAAGATTCTATTTGATAATCTCTCAGTGGAGGTCAGCAAAATGACAACCCGTACATATAGTACCAGCTTTTCCACGGGAATTTATTTCATAGATTCCAAATTGAGAGACGCAATTTATTCAATCTATGGGTTCGTACGGCTTGCTGATGAAATTGTAGACAGTTTTGATGGATTCGAACAAAGACACCTGCTTTCAAAACTGAAATCAGAAACTTACGAAGCTATTGAGTGTAGAATTTCGATAAATCCTATACTTAATTCATTTCAACATGCTGTTAACAAATATGAGATAGATCTGGAACTTGTCGAGTTATTCCTGCGCAGCATGGAAATGGACCTGGAAAAAGTTTCTTATAACACTGAAAATTACAATCAATATATTCTGGGTTCGGCTGAGGTTGTTGGTTTGATGTGTCTTCACGTTTTTACAGAGCAGGACGAAGAAAAATTCAATGAGCTGAAGCCATATGCGATGAAACTGGGCGCCGCATTCCAAAAAGTTAATTTCTTAAGAGATCTTAAAGACGACTATAAAATATTAGGAAGATCGTATTTCCCGGACTTTAATATCCAGGACTTTAACCGCCTGTCAAAAGAACAAATAGAAACTGAGATTGAGGAAGATTTTGAAATGGCTCTCAAAGGAGTTAGAATGCTGCCTTCGACTTCCAAACGTGGGGTTTATCTTGCATATATCTACTACAGAACCCTGTTTAATAAAATAAAAAGCCTGCCTGCTCACAAAGTACTGACCGAAAGGGTTAGAATAAATAATGGCAGAAAGCTTGGCTTAATGATCAATTGTCTGGTGCAAAATAAAATGAGATGGGTATGAATTTGATTGCATGTTTTCTTATGGTGATTTTGAGTTGGGATTATTCGAAAAATGATCCTACTGCACACTCTGTACGAATCAAATTCCATAAATCCACCTCTTCCGAGAAGACGTGTAAAGATCTTATCAAGCAACTTGAACCGTATAATGAAAAAAACAATCCTTTACTTTTGGGATACAAGGGTGGGGCTACGATGCTGATGGCCAAACATGCTTTCAATCCGTTCAGTAAATTATCGTATTTCAAAAAAGGTAAAGGAATGCTCGAGAAAGCGATCCAGGTAGATAATAACAATGTAGAATTACGTTTTTTAAGATATACGATCCAAACAAACGTGCCATTATTTTTAGGATATAACGGTGATTTGGTAAAAGACAAACAGTTTCTGCATCAATCTGTCGCTCGTGTTAAGGATGCTGAATTGAAAAAGATTATAACTTACTATTTGAAACAAAATAATTAAGCTACTGATGAACGAAAACGATGAGCTTATAATACTTGTTGACGATAATGATATTGAGATCGGTCTTTTAGATAAAACCACCGTTCATAAGACAGGGGTATTACACCGCGCCTTCTCTATTTTCCTTTTTAATTCCATGGGTTCTATGATGTTACAGAGAAGAGCAATGAACAAATATCATTCTCCGGGTCTGTGGAGCAATACCTGCTGCAGCCATCCCCGTAATGGTGAACGGACTAAAGCAGCCTGCTCAAGGAGGTTAATGGAGGAAATGGGTATCAAGAGTAGGTTAAGCTTTGCCTTTAGCTTTATTTATAAAGCACAATTAGAAAATGGATTAATTGAGCACGAGTTTGATCATGTCTATTTCGGTTTTTCTGATAAGATCCCAAAACCAGATCCGCATGAAGTAATGGACTGGAAATATATTTCCGTTAAGGAGTTGGAAAAAGATATTTCTGCTCGTCCGGAAAATTATACGGAATGGCTGAAGATTTGCTTTGAGAAAGTCGTGGAGCATAGAAAAAGATAATGGTGTTCTTATGCAGGATGAAGTAAAGTATCAGTTACCTTTGGGTTTTATCGGCACATTCGTCCATAATTTTATTGTTAGAGAAAAAATCAGAAAGATTTTTAAATTTCGGGAAGAAACCCTGAACAGGTTATCCAAGTAATAATGTCAATGAACCAGCCTAATAAACTTAAAAATATACTCATCACCGGGGCCACAGGGCTTATTGGGAGCAGAATTGTTCGAAATCTTCAACAAAGGGGCCATTTGATCAAAATACTTACCCGTGACCCTTCAAGAGTTAAAAATGCAGAAGCATTTTATTGGGATATAGATACCGGACAAATCGATCCAAAATGCCTTGAGGGGATTGACACCATAATTCATTTGGCCGGTGCTGGAATTGCCGATAAAAGATGGACCAAGAAGCGTAAACAGGAAATTGTAGACAGCCGGGTTAAATCGACCAGGCTTCTATTTGATACCATTGAAAAAACCGGCAAGAGTATAGAAACAATCATCTCCGCTTCCGGTGGGGGCTATTATGGCAATAGGGGCGATGAAGTGCTAACTGAAGAAAGCAGGAACGGTATCGGTTTTTTGGCTGAGTGTTGCAAACAATGGGAGGATGCAATTGATGAAGGACATAAGTTCTGTGACCGGATAATCAAGCTCAGGATTGGGATAGTTT
>NZ_JBBJNI010000086.1:0-17755 GCF_037719425.1 Daejeonella sp.
TGTTCGTCACCCGGGAAATGCGAAGGAACCCAATCCAGGATCAAGCCTATACCGTTCCTATGAAGCTCATCAATAAGGAACATAAAATCCTGCGGCGTACCAAACCTCGATGTGGCAGCAAAATACCCGGTGATCTGATATCCCCATGAAGGGTAATAAGGATGCTCCATCATCGGAAGAAACTCGACATGTGTGAAGCCCATTTCCTTGATATAGGGGACCAGTTGTGCGGCCATCTGCCGATAAGTTAAGAAATCACCCGGCGATTCAATGTTTCTTGCCCACGAACCAAAATGCATTTCATATACCGACATAGGTTTATTTAACGCATTCTTTTGATGCCTTGACTGCATCCATTCCTCGTCTTTCCACTCATACCACGTATCCCATACTATGGAAGCGGTGGATGGCGGTTCTTCCCATCTTAAGGCAAAAGGATCTGCCTTCTCAAGAGTATCGCCAGTATTTGAATTGATAAAATATTTATAGACTTCACCTGTCGATATACCCGGAATAAATATCTCCCAAATTCCGGAACCGTCCCATCTGACCTGCATAGGGTGCGATAACTTATTCCACCCATTGAAATTCCCTTCCACACTTACCTTTTTGGCATTAGGAACCCAAACTGCAAAATATGTTCCGTGCAGGCCATGATGTGTCACAACATGAGAGCCGAGCTTTTCGTATAATTTGTAGTGCCTGCCTTCGCGGAACAAACTGATATCAAAATCAGAAAATCGGGAATACGGGTCAGGGGTAACGTCAGCCGGAGTTGATACGGATTTAGAGAGGGATTTTTCTTTTTTTGCCATATGCTATATCACAGGTATATTCAATTGCATAAAATGAATATACCTGTTTATAATAAAGATCAGGCAAGAATCTCTATTCGTTTAAAGTTCTTGTTAGATTTTACGCGAACCCTTCTAAGATCATCAAAACCCAGGTCGCCGGAATATTCCCGGCCATCAATATATACTTTAGTAGGCGTGAATGGGAGACCTATTATTTTGAGATCATAAGTTTCATAACGCGGCGTGAAAAGCCCTTCAATAGACTGGGTAATAGTCATTGAAGATTCATCTCCGTTAACCACATATTTTTTCTCCAGGTAGATATCTTGTTCAAAGGCAAAAGTATCGCCGTGATCTTCGTAATAAAATGAGTTGGCTTCATAATCTGAGTAATAGATCTGGAACATCAGTTCATCGATCTCAAACTCACCTACATATTGCATTAAGGGAGATTCCGGAATAACCGAACCTGCTTTAACGAAGATCGGCAAAGAATCGATTGGTGCTTCTGCGAAATGTTCACCGCCACCTTCGATCATATCATGGGTCCAGTAATTGTACCATTTCCCAGTCGGCAGATATACGTTCTTATGTCTGGCACCCGGATTGGTTACCGGTGCAACTAAAATCTTATCACCAAAAGTGAAGATATCCTGTATGCTATGGGTAAGAACATTTCCCTGCTCATGCATTACCAATGGTCTTAGGATAGGGAAGTTATGCTTGTGATGCTCCCAGAATACAGAATAAATGTATGGCATTAAACGATATCGAAGACCGATAAACTTTCGGTTGATCTCTTCGAATTCCGAGCCGAAACTCCATGGCTCGCGCTCAGCAGTATCGCCTGCTGAATGAGCCCGCATAAATGGAGAGAAAACTCCCATTTGAATCCACCTTGCAAAAAGCTCGGCATCTGGCTCACCGCTGAAACCACCAATATCAGTTCCACAGAACGGGATTCCCGACATCGATAATCGCTGCAACTGTACAATCCCAATCTGTAGGTGCTCCCACGATGCCACATTATCGCCAGTCCAGACTGAAGCATACCGCTGTACTCCTGAATATCCGGCCCGGGTTATCGTAAACGGCCTTTTATTCTTTTGCAGCTTTTTCAAGCCCTCATATGTTGCCCTTACCATCTGCATCCCATAAACATTGTGGGCTTTTCGGTGTGATCCATGAAAACCGTCATAGTTATGCCGCACATCATGAGGGAAGGTTCCTGCACCGAAAACGGCAGGCTCGTTCATATCGTTCCATACACCAGCAACGCCTGCGTCAACTAATTCTTTAAATAATCCGCCCCACCAGGTCCGCACTTTGGGATTGGTAAAATCCGGGAACTGACAACGTCCGGGCCATACATGGCCTTCCATGAAGTAATCATCGCAGCGTCTGCAGAAGTAGTTATTTTGTTTTCCTTCTTTAAAAACACTATAATTTTCGTCTACACGGATGCCAGGATCGATAATAACAACTGTTTTAAAACCGTCATCAGCAAGTTCTTTTATCATTCGCTGTGGATCGGGAAAATATTTCCTATTCCAGGTAAAACACCTGTATCCGTCCATGTAATCAATGTCAAGGTAGATAGCATCACAAGGAATTTTTCTTTCCCGGAAGTTTCGGGCTACATCTTTAACCTTTTTCTCCGGGAAATAACTCCAGCGGCATTGATGAAAACCCAGAGCCCATTTTGGTGGCATCTGATGCGTGCCGGTAAGCGTATGATAACGTTTTACCACATCCATTATATGAGGGCCGTGGATATAATAATATTGCAATTCGCCACCATCAGCCCAAAAACTTATTTTATTACTTTCCTCCTGTGCAAAATCAAACTGGCTTTTAAATGTATTGTCAAAGAATATCCCATAACTCACCCCTTCGTTGACTCCCATGTAAAAAGGAACTGTTCGGTAAAGCGGCTGCTGACCTTTACCAAATGAATAAGCATCGGTATTCCAGTTTACGAACCGGTTGCCACGGAGATTAAGATCACTCGATTTGTCGCCAAGTCCATAAAATGCCTCTTGAGGATGGCATTTTTTAGTCGCGTAGACATAATATCCTCCAAAGTCAGTATTCTCCTCCCAATGCATTGGTTCAAGATCCTCGTTTATCACGTTACCTTGTATATCTTCAAAAGAGATCTTAAAATCACTTTTCCGGATAACACAAGCAGCCGAATTGGTCTCAACCCGGTAATTGTCAGCCTGATCTTCTAACCTGAATACTGTTACTTTATGTTCTAATGATTCTACGGCGTATGAAAACTCTTCGAGGAATACACTCTGGGGAGCCAGGCGGATTCTGAGGATCTGATCGCTTATGATCCTAACTTCAACCTTAGAAATACCGTCAGAGAAGTAAAAATTGTTGCCCTCCTGAACGTATTCTGTAACTGGGGAAAGATACTTTTTAACAATGGGCTCCAGCCCCACAACCGGATTATTAACGTGCTGCATATCACTTTCTAAATCATTGATATCCAATTCCGTTACTACCGGATCTTTACTCGTTTCCATATTTTAATAAAATATTTTAAATCAGCCTGAGAGAATCCACTTGCTGAAAGGTTACCTGTCGTGCGCTTAAGCAAACGAATTATTACGCCGACAAATTACCAGTTTAGGTACATACTAGGAAATATATCTCATTTTATCATAAAATTGCAAGTCCCGTTCCAAATGAATGAAACGGGACTTGCAATTTTGTATTGGGTAGCTGATTTTGTCTTGCGGAGTCTTATTGATTAAATGTAAACCCTACATAGTACATTCCACCCATCATAGGGTTACCATAAGATGTAGTGTAGTATTTATTAAGAAGATCGGAGGCTCCAATTTTAATTACCGATTTTACACTTGGGATTTTGAGATTAACCTGCGCGTCAACTGTACCGAATGCCGGAACATCGCCTGAAGCAAAAGATGAATTCCAGTAGAAAGAATCCTGCCACCGGTATGATACATTAAATCCTACATTCTTTACAACTTCACGATTATTAAGTCCGATGTTATAGCGAATAGTTGGTGTATTGAAATCATTTACGTAAGTAACTGGAATATCCTTAAGCTTATTATAAGAAACATTCCCATTCAGATTGAAAGTACCGATCATGTAATCTATACCGAGCGCAGTTCCATAAGCCGTTACTTCACCAGCTGCATTAACAGGAACACCGAATCTTGTGAAAGCATTGTTCACATTTTGATAAACGTCAACTGCTGTAATGAAATCTTTATACTGATTATAGTATCCGTACGCATCGATCAGAACCTTGGAACCTAATAAGCCCCTGTAACCAAGTTCATATGCGCTAACACTTTCAGGTCTTACACCATTTGGATCAAACGTATATGCCTTCAATAAGGCCGGGTTAGGTGTTCCTGCAGAAGCAGAAGCAAGAAAAGCCCTGTAGCTTACATCTGTAAATGGTTTATTAGTATAAAGGCTATATTTTGAAATGCTTTCAGGTAAACCTCCGATCAAACGTGTTGCACCACCAAGAACAGCAAGATCTATATATTGATTCTGTGTAGTTGGATTACGATAACCTGTTTGATAAGATGCGCGGATATTGTTATTTGGAGCGACAGTTAAAACTCCGGTAACCCTTGGAGTGAACCGGCCTTCGAAGTTCATGCTTTTATCATAACGTCCCGCAAGTGTCAATTTAAAAATATCACTGAATTTCTTTCCTGCCTGTACAAAGCCACCGTATTCATTGATATCAATCTCTCGGTTCAGGTCATCGAAGATCGTTCCCCCAGAATTCAGGTCATAAACCCGATAAGAAGCTCCAACTTGCAATTCCAGTTTGTCTTGTAAGGCATTTGTGAAATTATACATCCCCTCATAGTGCCATAAGTTAGACTTATCATCAAACTTAGCTCCTGCCCCTGAGCTGATTGTTGAGGTTCTGATCGTTTCCATTGCGGTTTTAAACTGTGGAGAGCCAGGTTGGAAACGGCCTACATCCGCGGCTGAACGGGCTAACCCGTGAGCCTGAGCATCAGGCGCACCTGCAGCGCGGGCTCCTACATAGTTGCCTACATATTGAGGGAACCAGGTTGTATTGCGTTTGGACGTTTCATTAATATAAACTCCAAGGATAGAAGAAATATAAGAGTCTCCGGAACGCTCCTGGGTAGTATAACCACGAAGCATGAAGTCCTGGCCTTTTAATTCCAGTTTATATTGCCCGATGCTGAAGTCCCTTAAGGAGTAACGGTCAGATCCAGTGTACACAGATGTTCCTGTGCCCCAGTTGGCCTGAGCTGTTGCTTCAACAGTATTGGTTAACTTGTAGTGCACTGAGTTAGATGACTTAAATGATCTTGCGTTATAGTCTACCAGGTCTTTTTCAAGATAGCCCGTCCTTGATACGGATTGATCAGGAATTAAACCTGCTGCCAAACCGGTAAAAAATGGCCTGGTTTGAGGATTCGTTGCTAAAAACCCGTTTAATGCGGCAAGCGTTGCCGGATTTCCCCTGATAGCAGCTATTTGTACAGGCGTTACACCTACATTAGCTGGAATCCCCAGGACGACCCTTACAAACCCCTCAGTTCCGGCATTGACTACATTATTTGCAACATTTCGCATATTTACGCTTACCTCATCGCCATAAACGTTAATCCCGTCATAATTAGGATCGCTGCTCCTGTCTCCAGCCTTAAAGCTACGTGAATTACGGTCAAAATTAGTATAGTTCGTAGCTTGCCAATCATCTGCAGTTAATAAGGAAACTGTTGATTTAACAGCGAACTTATTCCACGCTTTGGCGAATCTAACCCCTGCCTCCTGGAATGGCCGTGTCTTTTGATTCGGGTCGCTAAGATGGTTTATCCCGGTTTTTAACTGAAAGCTAACGCCTTGTGATGTATAAGGACTCTTGGACGTTAAAAGCATCGTACCGTTGATTCCCCCAGCTCCGTAAAGTGCTGACGAGGCTCCTGGCAAAAGCTCCACATTGTCGAGGTCAAGTTCGCTCATGCCTATAATATTACCTACTGAAAAATTCAGGGCCGGAGCCTGATTATCCATTCCATCAACATATTGGTTGAAACGGGTATTTCCATTCGCATTGAAACCGCGGGTATTCACGGATTTGAAAGTTATACTCTGGGCACTCAACTCAACACCTTTTAAGTTGGTTAATGCATCATAAAAAGAAGGAGATGCCGTTTCCTTGATTGCGGTCTGGCCGAGTCTTTCGATAGAAACCGGTGACTCAAGTATTTTTTCCGGGGTACGAGATGCTGCAACCACAACCTCCTGTCCCAAGATAGCCTGAGCTTCCATAGAGATCAAAAGCGCTGTTGTCGATCCACTAACAGTTTGTTCCACGGTTTTATATCCGATATAACTAACTACTAATGTAAAAGGAGTAGTTGCGGACCTGCTTAAACTAAACCGCCCGTTTTCATTCGTAGACGTACTTGTAGTTGTTCCCTTAATCGTTACAGTTACACCAGGAAGGGTCTCCCTGGTCAGGTTATCTGTAACAGTCCCGGAAATGGTGCTACTTTGCGCTAATACCATGTTTGCACTCACCAGGAGTACGATCAGTAGGCAAGCTAAACGGGTAAAAATTCTGCTCATAATTCTCAGATTAGTTTATGGTTATTTTAATTGCAATTATAAACATAAGTAGAATATTTTAATTCTGACAAGGACTTTCAATTAATTTTTTTATGCTTGCATAGTAAAATTACTTACTAATTAATCCTAGATTAACATTTTAACAATACAACATAAAGTAAGACAACGCAACATTTTGAAATAAGTCGTAACCTTTAAACCCAATTGAAAGCCTCAAGATCTATATGAAGATTATTAAAGCCGTAATTTCATCGGTAATCGCTTTAACCCTTGTCATTTCATCGAACAGTAAGTTCGGAGATATCCCGCCTCTCGGTAAATTTTTTGACCCCTTTCGTGGTTTTTGGAAGAATGCTGAAAGCAAGAAGGTAAATGCTGAACGAGACTTTAAAATAGAGGGCATGAAAGGCACCGTGGAGATCAAATTCGATGAAAGAATGGTGCCTCACATTTTTGCCGATAGTAACTACGATCTCTATTTTGCCCAGGGTTATGTTACGGCCAAAGACAGATTATGGCAGATGGATTTTCAGACAAGGTTTGCATCAGGAAGGCTTTCTGAAGTAGTCGGCCCGAAGGCTATAGAACTTGACAGGTACCAGCGCAGAATGGGCATGGCATACGGTGCTGAAAATATGGTCAGGGTAATGATGAAAGACCCTGAAATAAAAGAAACGATAGAGGCCTACGCAGCTGGGATAAATGCCTACATCCATTCCCTTAAACCCGGTGACTATCCAATTGAGTTCAAACTTTTGAATTATGTGCCTGAAGAATGGACACCCTTGAATTCTGCGTTGCTTTTAAAACTAATGTCGGCGACGCTGGCAGGCGGGTCGAACGAATTCTACATGACCAATATTTTGAATAAATATGGTCCTGAGATCACAAAGGATTTATTTCCTGATTACCCTTTCAGGGAAGACCCTATTGTTCCAAACGGAACTAAGTGGGATTTCACTCCCGGAGCTATACCTCAGGCACCAGAGTTATTAAGCGACAAAAAGACATCTTATCAAATAAAAACCCGTGAGCTTGGAGAAGGAATAGGAAGCAATAACTGGGCGGTTTCTGGTGCCAAGACTGCCAGCGGATATCCTTTATTGGCAAATGACCCGCATCTTGATATTACGCTCCCTTCAATCTGGTACCAGGTACAGACTGTTTCCCCTGATGTAAACGCTTACGGTGTTTCTATCCCTGGCGCCCCGGGTGTAATTATCGGGTTCAATCAAACTGTAGCCTGGGGGGTTACTAACGTTGGCGCTGATGTGCTGGACTGGTATAACATTAAGTTTAAAGATGCTTCCAAAAAAGACTATTGGTATAACAACAAATGGAATCCGGTTAAAATCCGGGTGGAAAATATAGAAGTAAAGGGCGGCAAGACTATAGTGGATAGTGTGTTTTACACGCATCATGGGCCAATTGTTTATACTACGGAGCAAAGACCGGATAACTTTTCGAAAATCAACAATATACCTACCGGGCACGCATTACGTTGGGTGGCTCATGATGGCTCAAACGACGTTAAGACTTTCTACAAATTAAACAGGGCGAAGAACTACACAGATTACCGGCAGGCATTAACATACTATTCTGCACCGGCACAGAACTTTGTTTTTGCTTGTGTTGAAAACGACATTGCTATAACGGCCAACGGATATTTCCCCGGAAAATGGAAGGGACAGGGGAAATTTCTCATGGATGGGTCAGATCCGGCAAACGACTGGCACGGCCGCATTCCAGCCGATCAAAACCCAACGGTAAAAAACCCGCCGAGAAACTTTGTCAGCTCGGCTAATCAATTCCTCACCGATCAAACCTATCCATATTACATTAACTGGGAGTTTGCAGCCTATGAGCGTGCGCACAGGATAAATAAACGCCTTACAATGATGACAAAGGCGAATATAGATAGCCTCATAAATTTACAGAACGACAACTATAGTATTCTGGCAGAGAACATTTTACCTACTCTTGTGAAACTCGTTGATACCGATAAATTAAACGCAAGCCAGCGTGAAGGTTATAACATCGTGAACAAATGGAATAAGTTCTTCGATGCTGATGAGATAGGCGCAAGCATCTTTGAACTCTGGCATAAAAGCTTAGCAAAAGAAATCTGGGAGGATGACCTCGGAGACCCTAAAATCCCTATGCGTTATCCCTCACGCGACAGGAATGTTCAGCTGCTTCTAAACGAACCTGACTCACACTGGTTCGACAATGTCCATACTGCTCAAAAAGAAACCCGGACGGATGCTGTAAATGAAGCATTCAGGTTTACTATGGACAGTCTTCAACGCAAGTACGGACCGATCGATGATGACTGGCATTGGGGTAATATTAAGCACACAAATGTTCCGCACCTGGCTAAAGTTGCCGGGTTTGGATCTAAATTCCTGAAAAACGGAGGATCCAAATCTTCTGTAAATGCCATGAGTGAGAGCAATGGGCCGTCCTGGCGGATGGTTGTTGCGCTTGGAAAAGATGTAAAAGCTTATGGTGTATTTCCTGGGGGCGAATCCGGAAATCCGGGCAGCCCTTATTATGACAATATGGTCAATACGTGGTCTGAGGGAAAATTGAATGAGCTATTGTATCTCAAATCAAAAAGTGAACAGTCAAAAAGCATACAGGCTTCCTGGAAGCTGTCAAAGAAATAATTATCACTCTTTATAATTAAGAAATATGTTGTTCTTCATAATACTTATAATCTGTTTCCTTTTTCAGTTATTCCTTCCCTGGTGGATCATCACCCCTCTTGCTTTCGGAGCTGCTTTCTGGAAAGGTAAAACCGCCGGACACGCGTTTTGGTCAGGCTTCTTCGCTGTATTCGTATTGTGGGTAGCTACCGGACTTTTTTATAGCATTCCAAATGGACATATCCTGGCTAACCGCGTTGGAGCGATGCTGGGCCTGCCTGAAACAACTATAAATTGGGCCTTAGTTCTTTTGATTTCGGGACTTACCGGCGCCCTTGCAGCCGGGTTTTGTTCTTTAGCAGGATATTATTTTCGTCAGGCATTGGTACTGCCGGAAAAAGCCACTAAGTAAATTTTAGCCTTCAAATCGTATCTTTGAGGGTGATTAAAACAACCCAGGAAGACATTTTCTCTATTCAAAACAACTCGCAGTTCGAAAAAATTGCGTTACAAATCTTCAGGCAGCAAGCTGAACATTGCAAGGTCTACATGGATTTTGTGATAAATCTTGGTATTAACGCTTCTGAGATTAAAAGCCTCAATAAAATCCCATTTCTTCCTATCGAATTTTTTAAAAGCCATGAGGTCATCTGTGCCTCTGGCAAGGCGGACGAAGTTTTCACAAGCTCCGGGACAACCGGTATGGTGCAAAGCAGACATCTTGTAATTAATACTGATCTGTACGTGCAAAGCTTCCGCAAGGCATTTTATATCTTTTATGGAGATATAACAAAATACGCGGTGCTGGCTTTACTGCCATCGTATCTCGAACGAGACGGTTCGTCATTGATTTACATGGTTGATGATCTGATCCGGGCCAGCGCTCATGAGCAAAGCGGCTATTTTCTTTATGATCATAAAAAGCTTAACGACACTTTACTGAGTTTAAAGAAATCTAAAACCCCTACAATTCTGATTGGTGTTACCTATGCACTTCTTGATTTTGCGGAAAGCCATTCTGTCGAATTTCCCGAGCTAATAGTTATGGAAACCGGCGGAATGAAAGGGAAACGACGGGAAATGGTAAGAAAAGAATTGCACGAAACTTTATGTGCTGGCTTCGGCGTGCCGGTAATCCATTCTGAGTATGGGATGACCGAGTTGTTATCACAGGCATACTCGAAAGGAGCAGGTATTTTTCACTGTCCTCCCTGGATGAACATACAAATACGTGACACAAATGATCCTTTGGAGGTATTAGAAACGGGCCAAACAGGAGGAATTAATGTTATCGATCTCGCTAACATTAATTCCTGTTCTTTTATCGCTACCCAAGACCTCGGAAAGACCTTTTCAGATGGAACTTTCGAGGTTCTGGGTAGGTTTGATAATAGCGATATTCGTGGATGTAATTTGTTGGTGCAATAGAGAGTTGTACGTTTATACGTTTTACGTTGTAAGTTGCCAGGCGGATTAGCTGGGCGGACTAGATTTTTGGATTGTCAAGCGAACTTTGTTAATTAAGGAGATCAGCATTGCCTTAATTTCGTTTATACTATCGTTCAATGGTAGGTGGTCGTCAGTTGACAAATACTCAAGATCTTTTGATAGTAATAGAAAATATTCTGTTTCATTGGCTGACCCTAGAGCAATGTTCAAAAAATTACGAAATTCCTTTTGCGAGTTTTTACCACACCCTTCGGCGATGTTAGCTGGAATCCCTGAGGCACAACGTCTCAACTGATTAGTTAGACTGTACAATTCTTCTCTGGGAAATACTTTGGTAATGGTATAGATTCTTAGGGTTAATTGATGAGCTTTTTCCCAAACTTTTAATTCTTTGTAATTCTGCATGTCTTTCAGTTATGATTCTCATCAAACGTAAAGAACATGCAGTTTTACTTAAAATCCATTTATCCTGCGGTAGCTTCCGGTGAATCATCCGCCATACAACGTATAACCTACAACGTATAACGTATAACTTATTCCAAGCCTTTAACCTTCCACCCTTCTCTGTACTCCCTTTTCACAAATTGATTGGCCAGATCAAAGTTAGTGACCTTCATATTATCAGAGTCCCAAAGAAATTTCCTATTACGTCCGGGATACTGGAAATTAGTTGAATTAGCCACCGATACCTGAATATCATAGGCGCGAATAGCCAGGTTACCAACAAGCAACGCTTCCGTTAAAGGCCCTGATATTGAAAAATCTGAACTTAATTCCATTTTTCCATAACCTGCAATAGAGGCATCAACCCATTGAGTATAATGGCCTACTTCCTGTCCTGGTACCCGCGCAAGTGTCTCTGGAACGTTTAAATCATCCATTTTTGATAAAGGCAACAATCTTGGATTCCTTCCGTACGCATCGCAAAGCAGTTTGCCCTTGCTCCCAATAAAAAGAACCCCATTTCCGCCATCACCGAATCTCTCTTCCGGGCCAAGTTCCACAGGGCGATCAGGCTGGATTCCGCCATCCATCCAATGCAATCGAACAGGGGAAGCCTGTTTGGAAGAGTTAATTGTCATAGTAACATGTGATGAAGGAGGGCAGCTGTCCGGGAAATAACCGCGCTTACCCTGATCAAGATAGACGCTTCCCACGCTGCAGTCAACATCTGTCGCATAAGTCAGGCCTAAAGTCTTGAAAGGCACATCAACCATATGACAGCCCATATCACCAATAGCACCAGTTCCATACTCCCACCAACCCCGCCAGTTAAAAGGAACAAGCTTGTCCACATATTCTGTTCGAGGAGCGGTTCCAAGCCACAGATCCCAGTCAAGTTCTTTTGGAACTTCACTCTTGGCAGCTGGCCACGGAATCCCTTGAGGCCATATCGGGCGGTTAGTCCAGCAATACACCGTATGTACTTCACCTATTAATCCTGCAGCATACCATTCCGTTATACTTCTGGATCCGTCAGACGAGGAACCCTGATTACCCATTTGAGTAACTACTTTATATTTTTTCGCCGCTTCAGTTAATATTCGTGCCTCGTAGATATCGTGAGTTAATGGTTTTTGAACATACACATGTTTTCTTCTTCTCATAGCAGCCAGCGCCACTATCGCATGATTATGGTCGGGAGTCGAAACAGATACCGCATCAAAGTGGCGGCGTTCCTTATCAAACATTTCGCGCCAGTCTTTATAATATTTTGCTTTGGGGAATGCCTTAACAGAATTAGCAGCACGCCGGTCATCGACATCACACAGGAATGCAATTTCGGCTTTAGGATTTTTTGCAAATCCAGTCAGGTCACTCTGCCCTTTTCCGCCAACACCAACTCCAGCTATCAGCAACTTGTCGCTCGGCGCAACAAAGCCCTTGCCACCCAGCACGTGCCGTGGAACGATCATAAAACTTGCAGCTGCAACGGCTGCCGTCTTTACAAAATCTCTTCTCGAATTCTTACTGTCTTCTTGTTTCATTTATTTATCAGATATTAATTTTAGGAATTAGCCCACATACGATCACCTTTTTTATAAGGCACATTTCCGTCGTATTTGCCAGGAGTTTCTATATAGCGTAACGCCTTAGTTGAACCTATTTCGGAAGTAAAAAAGCCTAAAAGGGTTAATTCCTTAACCATTCTAAAATAGTGCGACGGCTGCTCGGTTGTTTTTGCGTCCATAAACGCCTTTTGCAAACCATCCATTTTTACGAAGAATTTAGTCCTCTCTTCAGGACTGCATTCCATAAATGTTTTTCCTGTATCTTCTTTACATCTTTTTTCAAGCCTTTTAATCCCTTCACGAAATATGCCCTGATCATTTGGAGCATAACAGTCTTTAACCATTACAGCCATAAATTCACCTACTTTGGCATCTTTCGCGCCTGGCGTGCTGGTCCAGGGTAAAATGGTCTCACCCATTTCATTTAGCAAGGTGATAGTTTCTGTGTCAAAGAAATCTTTAGCATTTTCTATACCTGTTTTACAGCCAGTTTCCAAAAAGATACTGGATCCAATTATTGTTCCTCCCAGTATCCAGCTTACCTGTGTTATTGCTTCTCTTCTATCCATGAGACTAAATATTACCTTTTTTCAATTCTGAAACAGCGTGATCAACAGCCCTGGCGGTCATCGCCATGTAAGTTAATGATGGGTTTTGGCACGCGGCCGACGTCATGGCTGCACCATCTGTAACAAAGACGTTTGGCGAATCCCAAACCTGGTTGAATTTATTTAAGACCGATGTTTTAGGGTCATGCCCCATCCGGGCAGTGCCCATCTCATGGATACCCATACCTAAGGTATACCCGTTGTCAAATGTATTAACATTCTTCAATCCCGATGCTTCAAGCATATCTTTTGCATCCTGCATCATATCTTTCCGCATCTTGATCTCATTATCCTTGATTTCGGCATCGATAGACAGGACGTTAAGGCCCCACTTATCTTTTTTGGTTTTATCAAGAGTAACCTTATTTTCGTGATAAGGCAGGGTTTCTCCAAAAGCAGTAATGCCCATAGTCCATCCTCCCGGTTCACATAATGCATCTTTGAAGTCTCCGCCTATACTCAATTCTGCTACATTTCTGCCCCAGCCTTCCCTGCTGGCAGAACCCTGGTATCCAAAGCCTCGCAGATAATCTCTCTTTTCATCTCCCAGGTTGCGGAAACGCGGGATGTAAATTCCGTTAGCCCTGCGACCGTAATAATATTTGTCGTCGAAACCTTCAGCTTGTCCCGACGCACCGAGCCGGAAATGATGGTCCATCAGATTATGGCCCAGTTGTCCGCTGCTGCTTCCCAGCCCACCATCCCACACATCAGTTGCTGAATTCATCAATATCCAGGTCGAATTGAGTGCAGACGCGTTCAGGAAAACGATTTTGGCAAAATATTCATAGGTCTGGTTGGTTTCCGCATCCAAAACCTCCACTCCCTTTGCCTTCTTTGTATCCTTATCATAAAGGATCTTTGTAACAATAGAAAAAGGGCGAAGAGTCAAATTACCTGTTGCTACTGCAGCCGGTAAGGTCGACGATTGGGTGCTGAAATAGGCGCCAAAAGGACAGCCCAGCCAGCATTTATTTCTGTACTGACAATTTGTACGGCTTTGAAGAGGCTGCGTTATGTTTGCTACCCTTCCTATAACCATGTTACGCGCGCCCTTAAAGTGAGCTTTTATACGGGCTGCAACGTCTTTCTCAACGATGTTCATCTCCATTGCTGGCTGAAAATCACCATCAGGCAATTGCGATAATCCGTCGCGATTACCGCTGATACCAGCAAAACGCTCTACATAACCATACCATTTCTCCAGATCTTTATATCGAATAGGCCAATCCACAGCAACTCCCTCTTTTCCATTCGCTTCAAAGTCCAAATCACTTAAGCGGTAACTCTGCCTTCCCCACATTAGCGAGCGACCGCCAACATGGTAACCACGATACCAATCGAAACGCTTTACTTCGGTATAAGGACTTTCCTTATCGTTCACCCAATAATCCAGATTCTTCTCGTTCAGAGGATAATCGCGCTTTAAGACAGGATAGTTGTTTATCATCTCCTGCGTCCTGCCACCGCGGTGAGGAAAGTCCCACGGATTCTTGGTCGCGTTTACATAGTCCTTAATATGCTCTATATTTCGACCTCGCTCAAGCATAATGGTTTTAAGGCCCTTTTCGGTCAGTTCCTTGGCAGCCCAGCCGCCGCTGATTCCCGAACCGATTACTATTGCATCATACGTATTGTTATCAGCCATTTTGAGTTGTAAGTTATACGTTGTAAGTTATACGTTGGATATTCGCTAATCTTATTTCCTGATACTTGATACTTGATACCTGATACCTGATACTATTTCACACATCACACAAAGCAACCGCCTGCCTCAACGATGCGAGCTTATCTGCTTTTACAGGAATGAATTCCTGCGCAACATATCCTTTGAAACCGGTACCCACTATGGCCTTCATAATTGCCAGGTAGTTTAATTCCTGAAACTCATCCAACTCATGACGTCCGGGTACCCCGGCGGTATGATAATGAGCGATGTACTGGTGGTTGGCTTTAATGGTCCGGATCACATCGCCTTCATCGATCTGCATGTGATAAATATCATACAGCAATTTAAAATTATCAGAACCAACGCGTTTTACCAGTTCAACTCCCCAGGGGGTTTTGTCGCACTGATAATCTTTATGATCAATTTTACTGTTAAGCAGCTCCATCACCAGAGTAACCTTATGTTTCTCAGCAAGGGCCATCAGTTGTTTAAGACCTTCTGCGCTATTGGTTAATCCAGTCTCGTCGTCCTTACCCGCCCTATTGCCGCTAAAACAAATGAGGTTCTTGTATCCAGCTTTTGCTACCAACGGTATCATATCTGAGTAGTTTTTGAGAAGCTTTGAATGATACTGCTTATCGTTAAACCCGTTTACCAGATTTATTTCCGCACCATTACACATGCTCGATTCAAGGCCATACTTTTGAAGTGTCGGCCAGTCCTTAGGACCTACAAGATCTATCGCCTTAAGGCCTATTTCCTTAGCAGCGATTGAAAGCTCTTCAACTGAAAGCTGACCAAAACACCACCTGCAAACGGAATGATTGATATTGCCTTTCAAAACCTGGGCACTCATTTCTTTTCCGGAATTAAATGAGGACAACATCCCTGTCGACGTTAAGGCCGCTGTTCCAGCAAGTATATTCTTAATAGCCTTTCGGCGATATTCGTTAGAAGCCATAATGTTATTTTCAATTTTATCCTATTGTTGTTAGTTGTTGGTTGTTAGACCGGGCATCGTAAACACTGGGTGGACACTTTCAACTTTCAACCTTCAACCTTGAACTGACTTCTTCTTTTTGGTTAAACGTTAAAAAGAATAGCAGGGCTACAACGGCTGCAATACCCGCCGCCACGAGCCAGATAGCCTGCCAGTCGTGCTGAGTAGCAGAGATCTTGTAAGCGTCACTAACCAAACCGGCGACCCAAAAGCCTATCAGCATTCCAATACCATAAGTTGCCAGAGCTATAAGTCCCTGGGCTGCACTCTTATATTTTTTACCGGCCTTGGAATCCGTATAGATCTGACCGGAAACGAAGAAGAAATCATAACATATACCGTGTAAAGCGATCCCAATGATCAGCATGAAGCTCAGATCGTTTGCATTACCATAAGCAAATAACGCATAACGTGCTGCCCAGGCAATCATACCTACAAGAATGGTAGTTTTAAACCCATACTTACTGAAGAACACAGGCAGTAATAACAGGAATAGAACCTCAGAAATCTGACCGATAGTCATTTTACCAGTCGGGTTTTCAACAGCGAGCTCTGAGAGAAAGAGGTTCGCATTCTGATAATAAAACGCAAGAGGGATACAAATAAGAATTGACGAGACAAAAAATATCAGGAAGTTCTTATTACCCAGAAGCTTTAAGGCGTCCAGCCCTATAATGTCAGAGATGGTAACTTTCGCGCCTTTTTCTACTGCCGGAGGTGTTTTCGGAAGCATAAAGCTGAAAACTCCTAAAACGGCAGAAACGATGGCCGCCATCAGGAAGGTATTCCTCAAAAGCCCTTCAGAAACTCCTTCGGCAGAATCCCAATGAAAGAGAAAGCTAATGCACAGGCCGGCAACTATCCAGCCAATAGTTCCCCAAATCCTGATAGCCGAAAATTCCTTTTCAGGATCTTTCATTTGATTAAAGGACACAGAATTAACCAAAGCCAGCGTTGGCATAAACATGATCATGTAAGCAAATACATAAGGATAGAACCCAGCAAAATCGGTCGAATTATACATCTGGTACATCAACACTGCACCGACCAGGTGAAGGATGCCAAGGATCTTCTCTGCGTTAAAATAACGATCGGCAATTAAACCGATGATAAAAGGTGCGATTATAGCGCCAAAGGATTGTGTTGAAAAAACGGCAGAGGTTTGTGAGCCGGTGGCAGCAAGATCTTTACCAAGGAACGTCCCCAGAGTAACAAACCATGCCCCCCAAATAAAGAATTCCATAAACATCATTAACGATAATTTAACGCGATTGGTGGGGCTCATATTACTTGATTGGTTTTTAAATTTGAAATGAAACTATAAATAAAAAATAAAAATAAATAAATACCAGAACGATAAAGGGTTGAATATAAGGCCGTCGTGTAATTTATACACGAAGTAATTATATTTTATCGATTAAAATAGCCGAAAGGCATGATTTCAATATTGTAATTTAGTTTACTTGTATTAAATAAATGTATATTTTTATTTTTAAAATTCATACTCTTGAAAGTTATAGGTAGTAAGTTATAGGTTGTAAGTCATTAGCCACATTACCGTGAGAGACGTTAGTTGGCATACTTCAGCATTCAAAACGTACAACTTATAACTTATAACTTATAACTTATATGAGAAATTCCACCAAACTATTATTAGCCACGTTCATCCTGCTTTCGCTGTTTTCCTTCCGATTGCTGAAACAAACGGCAAAACCTCGCATTCTGGTTTTTAGTAAAACCGCCGGCTTTCGGCATGAGTCCATTGCTGCCGGAAAAGCTGCTTTAATTAAGCTGGGCAAAGAACAAGGCTTTTTGGTAGATACGACAGAAAACGATAGCTATTTCACAGAAGATTCACTGAAAAATTATAAAGCTGTTGTATTCTTGAGCACCACGGGGAATATACTTAATACTCCTCAGCAAATAGCTTTCGAGCGTTATATCCAGGCGGGTGGA
>NZ_JBBJNI010000087.1:0-17659 GCF_037719425.1 Daejeonella sp.
GATACTTGCTACTAATAAAATCGCTGTTAAAGGCAGCAGTTTTATGATATAACTTATTCTGTTAGTCATTTTCTGAATTTCCTGCCTCTTCTTTTGCTTTTTTAATTTGTTCAGGCGTCAACACCTTTCCAAATAAAGGATTACGAGTCGTAGGAATCTTGCCTCCGGTAAAGCTGAGCTTTGCAAGCAGATCAGCCAGCAACTCATCGCGTTTTGCAGTGTTTACGCTAGCAAGGTTTTTCTTTTCACTGATGTCATCCTTAAGATTGTAAAGTTCTAACGAGTTGTTGGTCATCATTTTGGATCGCCCTCCATCAAGCGCCCACTCTTCATGATACAGCAGCAATTTCCAATTGCCTTTCCGCAGCGTCGTCACGGGCCGGGTTCGGAATTCTTTGTCGCGCGAGCCCGGGTTTGAGTTGTCCAGATATCCCGGGAAGTGCCAGAATATCGCGTCCCGTTTTAGCTTTTCGCTTCCTGCAAACAAGGGCTTAATGCTTTCACCATCCAGAATTTTATCCACAGGTTTCTTGATGTTGCCCGCATCAAGAAATGTTGGAAATAGATCCAGGTTAATAACTGGCGTATTATTAACGCTTCCTGCCTGTATTTTCCCGGGCCATTTTGCGATAAAAGGCACACGTATGCCACCCTCGTAATACATGCCCTTGAATCCCCGAAGCGGATTTTGCGGCGACTGCGGTAAGCCGCCGTTGTCCGTTGTGAATATCACCAGCGTATTTTTCTCAATTCCAAGATCTTTGATTTTTTGCAGCAACTTGCCTACACCGTCGTCCACTTGCCCATTCATAGCGGCATATTTCTCGTTTGTCTGATACTCCCCGGCTTTTCCTTTAAATTTGGCATACATATCATCGTTCGCCTGAATCATCATGTGGGTTGCGTGATGCGCCACGTAGAGGAAGAACGGACGATCCTTATTATCCTCCATAAACTTTGACGCGCCGGATGTAATGCGGTATATGCCTTTGGGATCTTTGGTCGATGCGAATTCCGCGTCGCTGGGCGGATCAAATGTATCTACCACTTCGAAACCCTGGCCTTTCGGGGATGTCTCCGCAGTTTTCCCCAGATGCCATTTCCCGTACATCCCTGTACGGTAACCGCCATCACGCATCGCCTCGGCAATAGTGTAAATCGCCGGGTTTAAATCCTGTTTATTGGGGATGGGCTGTAACCGCATTTTATTAACCGGGCAGCGTTTAGTGCTGCCTACAGCATAAATGCCATGCCTCGGGGTATATTGCCCGGAAATCAGGCAAGCCCTGCTTGGAGCGCAATTTCCTGCAGCTGCATAGGCATTGGTAAATATCATACCCTCTTTAGCAAGTGCATTGATATTTGGTGTCTGATAGAAATCACTGCCGTTAAAGCCGACGTCCCTGAAACCCATATCATCAATAAGAATCAATACAATATTTGGCTTTTCCGGCTGTGCATTGACGCTGATGGAATAAGCGGTTAAAAGGCAAACAAATGTTGCTTTTAGAAAAGGCCTGATTTCTTTCATTTATGTTTATATGTTAAGTCGTAAACGTGCGTATAGTGTAGAGGCTTTATTTTGCCACAGATACCAAGTATTAAACTTTTTATTGATTTGATTATGTTGGGCTGTTTATAAGTGCTAATTTAACTCAATTCAGTAATAGCCGATGTTGTTCTACCGTTTTTTTCTTTGCGTTACCCTCCTTCTGGCATTTGATAAATCCTTTTCCCAGCTTGTGGTATATGGTACCTCAAATGTAATCGACTTCGATTTTGACTGGCGCTTTCATCTTGGTGATTTGCCGCGTGCATCAAATGCTTCTTACGATGACTCGCAATGGCGCAAGCTTGACCTGCCTCACGATTGGGGTGCTGAAAGCTCGTTCGACCTCGATAATGCTTCCGGATGGCGGGGAGCATACCTCCCCGGGGGGATTGGCTGGTACCGAAAAAACTTCGACTGGAAAAAAAAGCCCGGACAGCACTTGTTCATCCAGTTCGATGGAGTATACATGAACAGCGAAGTTTGGATAAACGGTCACCGTCTTGGAAAAAGGCCCTACGGCTATATAAGCTTTCAATATGATCTGACACCGTACCTAAAAGATAGCAATAACAGCATTGCGATTCGTGCTGATAACAGTAAACTGCCCAGCGGCAGATGGTATACCGGCTCTGGAATCTATCGCCATGTGAGGCTCGCCCTTACGAGCGATATTTTTATTCCACAATGGGGAACCTATGTAACAACTCCGCGGGTCAGTGAGGAAAGCGCTGAGATCTCAGTGAAAGCCGAAATTGAAAATAAAACAGGCGTGCAGAAGAGGCTTACTATTCTTACCGATATCCTTGCGCCCGATGGTAAGCTCGTGAACCAGAAATCCACACAAACGACATTGGATACAGGCTTAAACTTCGTTACTCAAACAGCAACTATCCTTCGCCCATTGCTTTGGTCTACCGAAACAACCCGGCAATATACAGTGCGTCATCGTATTAAAAACGGGGCTCGCATCATAGATGAATATTCAACACGATTTGGCATCCGTAGTATCGCTGTGAACGCAAAAGATGGGTTTCTGCTAAATGGGAAAAAGTTAAAGCTAAATGGAGTTTGCAACCATCATGACGCCGGCCCGGTGGGTGCCGCTGTTCCTGAGGAAGTATTGCTTCGTCGCCTGAAGCTTTTAAAGGCTATGGGCTGTAATGCGATCCGTACGGCGCATAATCCTGCTGCTCCTGAATTCTATGCCATGTGCGATAGCCTGGGCTTCCTGGTTCTTGATGAAGCTTTTGACGGGTGGGATAAACCAAAAGCAGAGTTCGACTATGGTTTATATTTTAACGAGTGGTGGAAAGCAGATCTCACCAGCTTTATTAAACGCGACCGAAATCATCCCTCTGTTGTCATCTGGAGCATAGGCAATGAGGTGCCGGAATTTGAGCATGCTTTTCAGAAGGAAATGGTGGATCTTTTAAAAGGGTTGGATACTACCCGCCCTATTACCCAAGCCAAAGGATTTAGTGCACCGTATACCGACCTGGCCGGTTTTAACGGTGATGGCGAAATGAAAGGAACGCTGGAGAAATATCATGCCCAATACCCTGATAAGCCCCTGCTTGGGACCGAAATAACCCATACACTGCAGACAAGAGGAGTTTATGCTACAAAAACTGCCTACCGCACCCGCGATTTCAAGGCGCCCTGGGAAGCGAATGCAAAATGGGAGAACGTTCAAAAAACCGTAACAATGATCCCCGACCTTACCGCGGAAGAAGTGTTTAAGGATAACCCGAAATTTTATCAATCCTCGTATGATAACGCAATTGTGCGTATTGGTGTCCGCGATCAGTTTAAAAAAGCACAGGAACTGGCTTACCTTTTCGGAACATTCCGCTGGACTGGTTTCGATTATCTGGGTGAAGCTGCCATACAGCCAGCCCGCACGGCCAATTTCGGGATCATGGATCTGGCCGGTTTCCCAAAAGATCATTATTATCTGTATAAAAGCTTGTGGAATCCTGCTCCTATGGTGCACCTGCTGCCACATTGGACCCATCCCAGCAAGGAAGGAGTGAGCATCCCTATGGTAGCATACAGCAATGCTGAAAGCGTGGAGCTTTTTCTAAACGGAAAGTCCCTGGGCGAGCAAAAAAGCAGTGATGAGCTCCAGTTTTTGTGGATGGTACCATATCAGAAAGGAACACTGAAAGCTATCGCCCGGAAAAGCGGTAAAGTGGTTTCTGAAACGACAGTCACTACAGCCGGCGCCGCGGCAAAAATTGAAATGCTTGCCGACAAACAAAAAGTCAGTGCAAACAAGCGGGACGTGATCCACGTAGAAATCAATATTACTGACAAGAACGGAACTATGGTGCCTGATGCAGGTAACCTGCTGACATTCACATTAAGCGGGCCGGGCAAGATCATAGGGGTGGAGAATGGTGATATCATCGATTTTTCACCAATGAAATCAACCCAGCGGAAGGCGTTTAAAGGCAAGTGCCTCGTAATGATCCAGGCTACAGGCGATCCGGGCGTAATAAAATTAATCGCATCTGCTGAGGGCTTGCCTTTGTCTGGCATTTCCATTAACTCCCAAAAGCCCTGACAGTATTACCTATAAATAGACATCTAAAAAACCGTATATGTGTAAGAGATTCTTAAGAATTTTAAGTCAAAAGGCCGTAATACTTATTTGTGCCATGACTATAATCTGTTTGTCAAAAATCTCCAACGCCCAGTCACCTCAGCAGATACAGGAGCGAATCGACATATCAGGAGATAAATTCACCGAGCTTGTCTATAAGAAAATAGACACGCTGAATTTAAAGCTGCGTGTGTATTACCCTTCCGGGGATGACGGTCGAAAGATCTATCCGGCTATCGTGCTCTTTTTTGGTGGCGGATGGGTTAACGGATCCATTACCCAGTTTGAGCAGCAGGCACGGTACCTCAACACCCGCGGTATGGCAGCAGTACTGGTAGATTATCGTGTCACCAACAGGAATAAATCGACTCCCTTCGAATCCGTCAAGGATGCTAAAACAGCTATTCGCTACGTGAGGAGCAATAGCAGCAAGCTCCGGATCTATCCCGATAAAATTGCTGCCGGTGGAGGCTCTGCCGGCGCACAAATGGCGGCCGCCGCAGATCTTACGGCACTCGACGAAGCCAGCGAAAGCTTAACAGTAAGCTCAAGGCCCAATGCACTGGTACTATTTAACCCTGTTTTCGACAATGGCCCCAACGGCTATGGGTTTGAACGCATTGGAGAAAGGTATAATGAGATTTCACCGCTGCACAACATCCGCAAAGGAGCCGCACCAACTCTTGTGCTTTTGGGCACCAGTGACAAGCTCGTGCCGGTTGCCACCGCACAGTTGTACCAGAGCAAAATGCAGAAAGCCGGAAGCCGCTGTGATCTTATCCTATACCAGGACCAGCCCCACGGGTTTTTCAATATTCGCCCTAAGCTTGATAAGAAGTACTTTTACGAAACGCTCAAGGAAGCAGATATCTTCCTGGCTTCGCTGGGATATATAAAAAAGTTTGAAAAGTAAGGTTTTGATGCACTCTCTGCAAGCCAGGACGTGTCGGAAACTTAAGTAGTTGTACATAGTCCGTTTATCATCATGTATGGACGAAAGTTCACATCCTATAAACAAACATCTGGACAAACACCAAATGGAAATAAAAAGAATCAATTATGAAGAACGACAACTTGTTATAGACCTCTTTAACAAATATCGCATCTTTTATAAAAAACCCTCAGACATAAAGCTGGCCGAAACCTTTATCGCCGAACGGCTGAGAAATAATGAATCAGTGATCTTTGCTGCTTTTGAGGAAAACGATGGCGAGCAAATTCCGATCGGGTTCACTCAATTATATCCTAAATTCTCTTCCGGCAGAGCTATTAAGATCTGGGTATTGAACGACCTGTATGTGAAGGAGGGTCACCGAAAAAAAAGCGTAGGTAACAAGCTCATTGAAACAGTTCTTGAATACGCTCAATCTGATGGTGTTTCTGTTGTGGAACTGTCCACTGCCGTGGATAATTACACGGCCCAAAGTTTATACGAATCGATAGGTTTTGTAAAACAAGGCCCGGATACTGAATTTTTGTCGTATCAGATAATGATCTGACCCAGAAATGATCATCCTGGTTGTGTATTTTTTAAGATCTCTGATAATCGCGGGGAGTTCGCAACCTCTTTTGCCGAGGCGATCTGATAAACACGATTGGTCATGATAACCGATGAATGGCACCTTGTTGTACCATGATCACTGCATTGCACATCCTCCTTAGGGTTGTCACGGAAGGCAGTTTAGCTGTCTTTCTTCTTCTGTGCTTCGATATTTTCCACAGATGGAGCTGGTGCCTGGTCTTTTAAATATATCTGGAATTCCGACCCGATTCCAGGTTCGCTTTCCATTAATATCTTTCCTCCTGCGTTTTTTACTATTTCGTTCACTAAGTATAGTCCGACTCCAGTGCCTTCAATTTTGTTTTCTACCCTGAAATACTTAGAAAAAATGGCTTCTTTCTTCTCGGGGGAAATACCAATCCCGTTATCCTTAACTGTAATAACTATAAAGCCATTTTCACATTCGGTAGTTACGAAAACTTCAAGTTTCCGGTCGTGGGATCGGAATTTGATTGCATTACTTAACAGGTTGTAAACAATACTTCTTAATTTTCGTCTGGAAAAGGTTATTTGTGAAACACTAATCTTCTTCTTTATAACCGCCCCCGATTCCGTAATATTATCGGAGAGGGTAAGTCGAACGTCCTCGAGAATATTTTCAAAACTTAACAATTCTTCTTCAGATTTGTATTTGGGCCCATGTTTTCTGGTTTCTGTCAGATCATTTATTATAGCCTGCATGGATCGGATTGAATTTTCTACGATCTTTATAAGTGAGGGAACATGCTTAGGATTATTATTGGACGCTTTTTTCAATAATTCAATTGAAGCCAGAAGACTCGTAAGAGGATTTTTGATATCATGTGAAATTGAATCTAATAATGTTTCATGGTCTGATATTAATTTTTCCTGTTCTTTTAAATCTTTTATCCGCGCAGTAATTTCAATAAAAGTTACAATTACTCCATTAATTTTAGTGGTCTTTAACTCTACGTAGGGAATAATATTCATTTGGAACCAACGAAAATCTGTAGTTTGAATTTCCTTTTCGAGGATCTCATTACATTCCATCACATATTGAATATTTTCAACAATACTGGGAAAGCGAAAATTATCTTTAATATCTGCAATTGACTTCCCTATATCATCCGCAGACAAGTTAAACTGTGTCATTGCGGGCGGTGTAAATTTCCTCAGGTTTAAATCCGCATCTATAAACAATTGAGGAATAATTGTATTTCTAAAATAGTTTTCAAAGTCGTCATTGCTTTCAATGAGACTTTTTATTTCCTGAATTTTGCCAGACATAGTCTTAAGGTATAAAAAGCCAATATAAGGTTTTAAGGCTGGGAAATCTCCCGGATGGCTTCATTTCATCCCTTTGTTTTAACTCTTCCGCAAGGGGACTTAGTTGCAGCCTGCTTCCTGGAAACCTCTCTCTTGATCAAAAGAACTTTAAATACATTATTATAATTTTAATATTAATAAATGCTACTTTCATGCATTGTATAATCTAATTAGTCATTTTAAATACAATACATTGATGAAACAATACCCGTTTGCTCTAAAACTCTTTGGAATATCCCTTATTCTTTTTTTGATAAGCAACGGGATATCTTATGGCCAGATC
This sequence comes from Daejeonella sp., assembly GCF_037719425.1. Classification (GTDB taxonomy): domain Bacteria; phylum Bacteroidota; class Bacteroidia; order Sphingobacteriales; family Sphingobacteriaceae; genus Daejeonella. Next base: position 7,289 of record NZ_JBBJNI010000087.1, read on the forward strand.
CATTCGTATGATGTAGGCCTGAGGTTACAAAAGACAGTCGATCTTTATTATGAAAATGGTATTACTGGCCAGTATACTCTCACTAAGAGAATTGCTGTTGGGGCTAGTTATGTTACAAGCAGGTTAGGATCAGCAATTAGTTCCAATGCTATCAAGCAAGATAATTTTACGATTTCCGGAGCTTATCTTTTTCGTCCCGAAAAGAAATTGCAGCCTTTTGCCAGGCTAAACACCGGATATTTTGCAGCCAATTATGAATCAGACATTTTTAAGGATATACCAAACAGCTCGGCATTATTAGCTTTAGATGGCGGGCTTTTATATTCTTTTGAATCTCCGCTAAAATTAAATCTTTCGTTAGGGTATAATGCGATAACCGGAGACGGGACAAAGGGTGCAGGAACGTTATATCCCGTATTCTTGCAAACGAGTGTGATGTGGAATTTAAAGAAAATGAAATCAAAATGAAACCATCATGATTTTTCCAGTCACACAGTGGAATGAATAAAATCATGATAGCCCTGCCTACCGGCAGGCAGGTTTATCACCTTTAAAAAACAAATTATATACTGATGAAAAAATTACTCTTACTCATCATTCCATTTTTATTGCTGGTTTCTTGTGGTAAAGATCCTGAAATAGAAAGTACTATGTTAGATAGCGGTTTATTTTTTGACCAGTCTATCTATAATCCGCAAAATTATCTGGTTTCTGCGGCCCGGCCAAATCCTACGGCAGCCGAGGCTTTAAAACCAGTAATTATAGCTATTCATGGTTACAGCGCAACTACTTTTGAATGGGACGAGTTTCGATCTTGGAAAGGGAACAGAACAGATTTTTACATTTCTCAGGTCCTTTTAGGAGGTCATGGCCGTGATTATCAATCATTCAAAAATTCTACCTGGAAAGATTGGCGTCAGCCTATCATCAATGAATTTGAGAAGCTGGAAAGTCAGGGATATAAGAACATCAGCTTTGCAGGCTCGTCAACTGGTTGTACCTTAATCTTAAAAATGCTTGCAGACGGCTATTTTGATAATCATATCAAGCCAAAACATATTTTCCTGATTGATCCTATTATCTTATCATCAAATAAAACGTTAAGCTTAGTTGGTGTATTAGGGCCTATTCTTGGCTACACTGAGGTCGAGAATACTGCCGGCGAAGAAAAATATTATTATCACTATCGTCCCTACGAAACATTACAGGAGTTGCGCAATATCATTGATATCGTGCGGAAAGACTTAGAAAAAGGAGTTGTTTTACCAGCTGGCTGTAGCCTTAGTGTCTTTAAATCAGAAAAAGATGATGTGGCCGATCCCGTGAGTGCTGTTTTAATTCATAAAGGATTAAAAACAAGTTCCGGGGCATCCGTAAATGTAAAGCTTATACCCTCAGATTTACATGTTTATACCCGTCTTAATTTCAGGGCCCAAACACCATCACTAAAAGATTATCAAAATCAAACCCAAACGTTCATAGAGATTGGAAATACCCTTTTACAATAATCCCCTCTGGTCGATGCAGTACCGCAGACTATCCACATAGGATCTGCTCTGGGTTTTATCATATGATTTAAAGCGCCGCTGAACTCTTGAAACAATCTGAAGTCCATTACCAAAATTTCAGTTTTTAATTTTCAATTCCCCCTTAGCTACGTTAGCTAACTCTCAATTCTCCACTCTCAACTCTCCACTCAAAGGGACGGTACGCAGCTCTCCACTTAAAATTATTATAATTCAACCTGCCTCTTATAAGTCTGAATAGCCCTTAGAATATTTCCAACGATCTCATTCTGGCCATCGTCTGAATTGATATAATCTTCCTCCTGGGGATTGGATATGAAACCTATTTCCGTTAAAACTGCCGGCATGATTGCTGTCCTTAATACGGCGAGGCTCAACTCCTGAACTCCGCGATTTACCCGGCCTGAAGCAACATATTCATTTTGAATAAAACTGGCTAGTTTGATGCTTTGCTCGCGAAGAGAGTTTTTTACGAGTGAAAGAAAAATGGCCGTAGCTGGGTCTTCGCTTTCCTTTTCATCTAATTTATATTCCTCTTCCAACGCCATATATTCTTTAATAGCAGCATCCTGCTCATTTAAGCGGGCAAAGCCTGCCACAAATGTTTCGACACCCCTGACGGAAGTCCTGTTCTTTGTGCTTGCACCCATTGAGTTACAGTGGATCGAGATCCAAAGGTCAGCCTTAGCCTCATTGGCCATGTCAATGCGCTTTTTGAGATCTTTGGAATTCACTTCTTCGAAATGCTTATCCGTAGTTCTTGTATAGAGCACTGTAACATCCTTCATGTTCTCTTCGATAGCCTTTCCCAAACGCATCGCCACTTTCAGGGTAACATCTTTCTCCCTGGAGTACCTTCCTGCGGCACCGGTAAATTTACCGCCATGCCCGGCGTCAATCACAATGGTCTTAATCCGGTAGGGCTGATCAGTGCCAGGATCTTTAAAAGATGTGAAGACCAATAAAAATGAAAGGGGCAGTAATACAAAGATGTATCTGACTAATGGAGTATTTTTCATTTATTTCGAGCGGTTATTATTGTGACAATAACGTTTTAGTTTAATTCTTCGCATAACGATTTAAAGTTATTACAAAATAAGACGCCCGTCAGACAAAAGCTTCAACATATTAACACTGTGCAGTAATTAGACGTGTGATCAAGGCCTTGGTTTACCTGTTATTGGAAAAAAATCTTCTGCAAGAATCGCATAGGAAAAACTATCCTTCCACTCTCCCCGGATCGGAAGGTTCTTTCTTTTCATGCCCTCACTTTTCATTCCCGACTTTTCAAGCACCCTTATCGAAGCAATATTTTCAACCGCGCATCCAGCCTCGATACGGTGCAGCTTCAAATGAGCGAAACCAAACTTTAAGATACTCCGCAAGGCCTCCGTCGTATAACCTTTATTCCAGTGATCAGCATGGATCTTAAACCAAACCTCTGCATTGCGAAAATTGATCTTCCCCAGACTGATAGCAATAAGCCCCACAAATTCCGAAGTTTCTTTACGCTGTATACAAAACACATAAGAGTTTCGCAGATGCTGCTGTGACTCCGCTACCCATTTTTCAACTAATTCAGTGGTGACAAGCAAGGTCTCAGGAATGCCTAATGTGTTGAACTCATCGGTTTGCGGCATTGAGTGTAGCTCATGAACGTTTTGAATATCTTCGTCCGTAAGCTCTCTAATAATTAGCCGTATCGTGTTAAGTATCGGCAGATATTCAGTCATGTGCAATTTTTATGAAATAGGAAGCTAGTACAATTAATAAAGGGATGTCTCCTGAAAATTATTGCCAAAATTTGACGAATTTGTGTCGGATAACTTATCTTAGAGATGTTAACGTGTACGTTACCGATGCATAGCACCTATAATAGTGGCTCGAATCCTTTTATCTGCCACTATTATTATTGATCTTTAAAAATAAACAAAATATGCAGGATCTGTCAAAATTCCACTCACAGGTATCTCAAATGTTTAAATGGCCTGAAACCCGGGCTGAATGGGACCAGTATCGGCTGACTCCCGGGCAAATAGAATACTATAAGGAGTTTGGGTATGTTGCAGATATTAAGTTCATCACTGAGGAGCAGGTTGGCTTTCTGAATGAGGAATTAATCGGTCTCGTTGATCCTGACCATCCCGGGAACTTTTTATTTCATCAGTTTGCTTCTAACGAGTCACCCGATCCGAATGTGGTACTGTTTCATGCGCTGGGTGCCTGGAGGATCACACCAGGCTTTCATGATGTGCTGTGGAACCCGGCATTTGTGATGGCCGCGTCCCAATTACTTGGCGACAGGGCAGTGCGCTTCTGGCATGATCAGCTGTTTTATAAACCGGCTCTGCATGGCGGGGTAGTGGCCTGGCACCAGGACTATTCGTACTGGACCCGGACAATCCCCATGCATCACCTCACCTGCTGGGTGGGGCTCGATGATGCCACCGAACAGAACGGCTGCCTGTATTATGTTCCCGGCAGTCACCGATGGGGCCTGTTAGACAAGCCGGAACTGGCCGGAGATATGGAAGGGCTGATGCAGTACCTTACTGACGAGCAAAAAGCAGAATTTAAGCCTGTGCCCATCCCCCTGAATAAAGGGTACGGAACCTTCCATCATCCATTGCTGGTACACGGGTCCTTTGAAAATAGATCTGAAAGAATGCGGCGTGCCTTTGTGCTTAACGTTTTTGCCGACGGCACTTTGTCTGATACGGATAAGGAGCTCATGCCCGGAGCTACGCCAATACCTAAAGGCGAAAAAATGACTGGGCAGTACCACCCATTACTGTTTGATCCGGCAATGCTGGTAAATAAATGAATTAATTTACCGTATCCGCCCGGGGCGGACCTACAGCATAAAAATCAAAGAAACCAAAAGTACTAAATAACATGACCTCAGAATTACACACCAGAACAAGTTCCAATAGTGTTTATATCAAACAGATCATCATTCTTGGTGCATTCTTTTTTATGTTCGGGTTTATTACATGGATCAACGGAACGCTTATTCCTTATCTGCGGATTGCTTGCGAGCTTGAAGAATGGCAGGCGTATCTCGTTACATTCGCTTTTTATATTTCCTATACATTCATGGCCCTGCCGTCCAGCAGGATCCTGCAGCACACCGGCATAATAAAGGGTATGCAGATCGGCCTGCTGATCATGGCTGCCGGGTGTTTATTATTTATTCCCGCCGCTTTACTGCGTTATTACCCCCTCTTTCTTGCCGGGCTCTTTGTGGTTGGCGCCGGCACAACTTTACTCCAAACTGCTGTGAATCCATACATAACGAAGCTTGGCCCGGCAGAAAGCGCCGCCCAGCGGATCAGCATCATGGGTATCTGTAATAAGTTCGCCGGTATCCTGGCCCCGCTTATCCTCGGGGCTATCATTTTAAATAATTCCGACGGACTGATAAAGGAGCTGGCCAGCCTTGATCCCATTGCCAAAACCGCCCGTCTGGATGAGCTTGCCCGGGAAGTCATTATGCCCTATATCGTGCTTACAATAATCTGCGTGGTAAGCGCTGTCCTGATAAAGTATTCGCATTTGCCTGAAATTAAAGCCCCCGCTGCTGATCTACCGGATACATCCGGGACCGTCACAGGCCCGGATCATTCCCGCGCATTTATTTTTGGCTTCACCGCTATTTTTGTAAGCGTAGGCGTTGAGGTTATTGCAGGAGACACGCTGGGTAATTATGGCATTTATCACGGTGTACGGCTTGATGTAGCAAAAAGCCTGACCTCTTATACCCTTGCAGCGATGCTTGTCGGTTATGTCTTCGGGGCTATCTTTATTCCAAAGCTTATCTCTCAGGAAAAAGCATATCTCTACTCTTCGATATTGGGCATTGTATTAACGATTGCTGCCGTCCTTCTACCCGGTTATGCTTCAATAGGTTGTATCGCGTTATTAGGCCTGGCAAACGCCCTGCTCTGGCCGGCAATCTGGCCCCTTGCTTTGCATGGCCTCCAGGGGCGGCTGCTTAACCTGGGTTCGGCCATTCTTATTATGGGGATTGCAGGCGGAGCCATCCTGCCCCTACTATACGGCTGGGTAGCACATCATAGTAATAACCAGGTAGCATATCTGGTACTTGTTCCATGTTATTTATATAATATCTATTACAAGGTGTCGCGAACAAAAGCCATGGCAGCCGTAGCCGCATTGTAAATCAACACGTTGCTCCATAAAACAAATGACAAAATTGTTTCTATTCAACGTAGAAAGTTGTTATAAACGACCCGCTTATAGGTTCGTCATTCTCTATTGATTGTTAAGTTTTAATTCCGGCGTTTTATATGTCCAAAGCCAGGCGTCCCCAATTTCATGATCCTGCACTATTCCAGAAGGCTCAAAATTATTATTTTGCAAAATCTTTGCCGAGGCATTCTGCTCGGGTGCTGTTTTTGCGGTTATAATTATTGCAGGGTCCGTTATAGTTGAAATTAAGACAAGTTCTTTGCATGCAAAAGATGCTACACCTTGCCCTTCAAATTCTTTAAATGTGCCGTATGCAATTTCAACCTTACCGTCTTTGGGTTGTCCGGTGAAACCACCAGCCCCAACGATTTCCTTGTTTCTAACTACAAAGTAACCAACCCAGGGCTTGTGAAAACCTATCTTTGGATAATATTCGTTCATAGATTTAATAACCTCCTGGCACTCATTTGAGGCATAAATTTCATCTGTCACATCCTCATTTATATTTATAACTTTTAATTCCATTTGTGAGTCATTAATATTTCAAGTGCGTCTAACTCACTCAGCACTTAGGGTTGGCAGTGACGAGGGAGGTTGGCGTTGTATTCGACTATACAGTTTTATCAGCTGTAAAAGGTTATTCGGCAGTTGCCGGGTCGATAATATTTGAAACCTCTGTTACCACATTTGCTGGAAAACCTCCTTGTTTGGCATGTTCGCGAACCATTTCTTCATTCGGGGCATGGTAAACACAATAGATTTTATCAGTCGTTACATAGCTGTGAACCCATTGAATTTGTGGACCCATGTTGCTCAATACTCCGCAGGAAGTTTGCGAAATTGCTTTCAGCTGTTCAGCGGATAGCTTTCCTGCTCCAGGAATTTCTCTTTCAATTACATACTTTGGCATAATCTTGAAATTTAGAGTTTCCTACTCGTATGGCTTTTCGGTTCGCCCCGTTTTTTTGACGTGGTTCCTGGTCTCCACCGTTATTAAATATCCTGATTAGTTGCGTAAGTTCCTAATTCACTGGAAATGAAACTTCAACTTATGTTGCTTAACAACTTTAGTGAACACCGATAGCCATTGGAATATGTATAAACGAAAGTGGACGAACACCAGCCGGCATCCAATCTTTTCTAAACTTAATATGATAAATTGTATGCTGGGTGTAAAATTTACCAATTGTAATATAAAAATCACTCTAAATGGGCATTTGCAAAGCACAAATAATTAAATATTTATAATTTTTTGCTGAAATTAACCGTTTAGGATAATTATCAGCCAACTCTAGATTTAGATAATGCTGTCTAACGCCTAAAATACTAACCAATTTTTCTTAACTAAAACGAAATAATTTATGAAACTAAAACTACTTAGTTGCTTTTTACTTTGCGTATTGCTGGCAGGTTCCGCTTTTACACAAGAAAGAAGAATTACTGGTAAAGTGACCGCCAGAGAAGACGGTTTACCTTTACCCGGGGGTTTCAGTAAAAGTGACAGGTTCACCTATTGGAACTCAAACAGATGTTAATGGAAATTATACCTTAAGCGTACCCTCAACGGCAGGAAGTTTAGAATTTTCATTTCTTGGTTTTTCTAATCAAATGGTTGCCATCGGTACAACAAATGTAATAAATGTCACTCTGGCCACGGATTCAAGGCAATTATCAGAGGTTGTTGTTGTAGCTTACGGAGCCTCCAAACGAGAAGCAATTACAGGATCAGTTGCGACTTTGAATTCCGCTGCAATTGAAAACAGAGTGGTAACCAATATTTCTAATGTTCTGCAGGGTGTTGCGCCAGGTATACAGGTAGCAGCAACAAACGGTCAACCAGGAACAAGTACTACTATAAGAATACGAGGTTTTGGCTCAATTTCAGCATCAAACGCGCCTTTGTATGTATTAGATGGCTCTGTTTATGACGGCAGCATTGGAGATATTAATCCAAGCGATATTGAAAGCGTATCCTTATTAAAAGATGCTTCATCATCAGCGCTTTATGGCGCCAGAGGCGCAAATGGTGTAATATTAATAACCACCAAAAAAGGTAAAATTGGCGAAACTAAAATAAATGCCAATGTAAATAGAGGTTTTTCCGAAAGGGGAATACCCGAGTATGACAGAGTGGGTACCTTGGAATACTATCCGGCAATTTGGCAGGCAGTACGAAATAGTTTAGTATATCCAAGAACCGGTACTGCTCTTTCTCCTGCTGCTGCGGCAGCTCAGGCCTCTACCCAAACACCAGCAAGCCTGGTTTACAATCCATTTAATGTTCCAAACAATCAAATTATTGATGCAAATGGAAAACTAAATCCCAATGCTTCTTTATTGTATAATGATTTCGATTGGTATGCTCCCCTTGAAAGAAGAGGTGAAAGAACGGCAAATCTGATTTTTTTGTTTCTTTAGGCTTCTTAGATGATAAAGGGTATATACAAAAATCTGATTTCAAGAGATTTAATTCCAGGATAAATGTAAATACTCAGGTTAAAAAATGGTTAAGAACAGGCCTTAATTTAGCAGGTAATCTCTCTAATAGTAATCAGGCCCAGGATGCGGCAACCGGTAGCGCCAACAGTTTTATCAATATATTTCAATTCGCGAGAGGCATTGGCCCTATTTATCCGGTGAGAGCATACAATGCATCCGGGGGCCCTGTTTTAACGCCAACGGGTGAACAATTTTATGATTTTGGACAGCATCCCGGGGCGGTAAACAGACCAGGCGGGGCAAGTCCAGGTAGAAACGTGGTTTATGAAACATTGCTAAACGATGTTTTTAACAAAAGAGTGGCTGTTAATGCGCGGACTTTTGCAGAAATTAAATTTTTGAAAGATTTTACTTTTAGACCAAGTGTGAATATTGATTTAAGACAATCTAATTCAAGTCAATTTAGAAACGCCATAGTTGGAGATGGCGCCGGTTTAAATGGATTTGCTTCCAGAACTAATGCCTTAACTACGTCTTACACATTTAACCAGGTTTTATCGTACAAAAAATCTTTTGGCAGGCATACATTAGACGCGTTAGCAGGTCATGAAAATTATGATTTAGACTTTACTACGAATAATTCATCAAAAGTGAATCAAATTTTGGCGGGTAATACCCAGTTTGCCAATTTCGTAACACCTCAATCTTCGGGTGGTTTTAAAGATACCTATAGAATAGAATCATTTTTTAGCAAAGCGTCATACAGTTTAGATGAAAAATACTTCGTTGATGCATCATTAAGGCGTGATGGTTCTTCCAGATTTTCTAAACAATCCAGATATGGAAACTTCTTCTCTTTTGGCGGTTCATGGTCTGTTTCTAAGGAAAAATTTCTAAGTAAGGCAAAATGGATTGATGATTTAAGATTAAAAGCATCTTATGGAGAGGTTGGTAACGATGCACTACTTTCTGGCGGGAATGATTCTTATTATAACTACCAGGCTTTCTATAGTTTAGGGTTTAATAACGGAGCAGAACCTGGTATTTTATTGTCGAGCGCTGCAACTCCTGATTTGAAATGGGAAACTATTAATACCTTAAATATTGGTACCGCGTTTTCTTTTTTTAAATCAAGGCTTACGGGTGAACTGGAAGTTTTTAATAGAGGTTCAAGAGATCTATTGTTTTCTGTACCGCAACCGTTATCAAATGCTATTACTTCAATTAGAAGGAATATTGGTTCAATGACAAACAAGGGAATTGAACTTCAACTGGGTGGTGATGTAGTTCGTGGGAAAGATTTTACCTGGAATATCTTAACGAATTCATCGATCGTAAAAAATGAAATCACTAAACTGCCTGAAGAAACACCTCAGCTTACTCAAGGAACGAAAAGATTAGAAGTGGGTGGTGATATTTTTCGGTTTTACCTACGCCAATATGCAGGCGTAGATCCGGCTGATGGAGCTGCATTATATATTCCAACAACTACAGCTACCACTAATCTAAGAACAGTAAATGGACAGGTTTTGACAACTGATTTTAACAATGCAAAATTTGACTATTCAGGTACGGCAATTCCTGATTTTTTTGGTGCGGTAACTAATTCATTCAGCTATAAAAATTTACAATTATCATTCCTTGTTAATTATCAGGTAGGAGGCAAATTTTATGACGCAAACTATGCAGATTTAATGGGAGTTACTTTTGGAGGATCTTTACATAAAGATGCCTTAAATGCGTGGACAGAGACAAATACGACATCTCCATTCCCAAGACTAGACGTGAGCAGTACAAGTCTTTTTACAGCAACATCAACAAGATGGCTGATAGATGCTTCTTATTTAACCATAAGTAACGTAAATCTTTCTTATAGGTTACCACAGAAATACATCTCAAAACTAGATTTAAGTAATGTTAGAGTTTTTGCTTCCGGCGAAAATTTGGGACTATACTCAAGACGCAGAGGATTAAATCCGTCTGAATCTTTTACCGGTGTTAACAGCACATTGTATACACCTAGTCGTACAGTTACATTTGGCATAGGTGTTAATTTATAAAAGTAAAAATTATGAAAAGTAAAATATCTATTGCAATGACTGGAATATTGTTCCTGTCATTTGCATCTTGTAAAAAAGATTATTGAAGTAGGCGTTTAGTTGATAATCATTTTATAGGTGAAGGGCGGTTTTTC
>NZ_JBBJNI010000088.1:0-1005 GCF_037719425.1 Daejeonella sp.
CCGCCCGACGACAAAACTAAAACGGCAATTGTTCCGCCAAAAACCAGTCCGGCAAAGTCAACCCGGGTAAAGAAGCCTTCAGTTGCACCGGCCAAAGGCGCTGTAAAAGCCGCGAGTAAAGTTGCCCAAGTGGTTCAGCAAGATTCTATCCCACTTGATACAGCAAAGAGCAGGATCATTATTGCTTATCATAATGCCAAAATATTTAAAACAGATCTGCAGGCCAGGGCTGATTCCATGTTCTTCAGCTATTCAGATTCGACTGTGCGATGTTATTTTAATCCTATCGTGTGGGCACAGGGCTCTCAGCTTACGGGTGATACTATTTATCTACAGATGAAGGACAAGAAACTTAATAATATGCTTCTGCAACATAATAGTTTCATCGTTAATTCTGAAGATACAGATTCCACAAAGTTTAACCAGGTGAAAGGCAAGGTAATTACAGGTCTTTTCCGGGATAATAAGCTTAGACAGATGTATGTTGACGGAAACGCTGAGACTGTATATTATGTAAAAGATGATTCTGCATACATCAGTTTAAATCATTCTATTAGCAGCCGGATCAATTTCGGTTTCCTGGATGGAAAGCTTAAGAATGTAAGATTAGTAAGGAGTGTTGAAGGTAAGGCAACGCCAATGGATAAGCTGACAGAAGAAGATAAAATACTAAAGGGTTTTATCTGGAAGCCAAAAGATCGTCCTAAATCTAAGGAAGAGATTATACCACAGCTTGTTAAGGTGGTTAAGCCAATAGGTCCTGTTAAGACAGCGCCGGCTAAAGCAGTTCCGTCAAAAACAGCACCGTCTAAGGCTATTCCGTCAAAAGAGGTTCCTGCGAAGACAAGTCCTGCTAAGGCTGCGCCGGTTAAGAAAAGTTAGATTGCCGCGCTGCGCCTGCCTACCGCAGGCGGGCTCGCAATGACACTATTAAGCGTTTGTCGTTGCGGGGAGGTACGACGAAGCAATCTCTGTGAAGTTTTAGATTGCCGCGCTGCGCCTGCC
>NZ_JBBJNI010000088.1:1105-17592 GCF_037719425.1 Daejeonella sp.
GCAATGACACTATCAAGCGTTTGTCGTTGCGAGGAGGTACGACGAAGCAATCTCTGTGAAGTTTTAGATTGCCGCGCTGCGCCTGCCTACCGCAGGCAGGCTCGCAATGACACTATCAAGCGTTTGTCGTTGCGAGGAGGTACGACGAAGCAATCTCTTTTTAGGAAGCGATTATTTATTCAAAAAACCCACCATCTTTTTAACCGCTATACCCCTATGGCTTATCCGGTTTTTTTCAGCGGCATCCATCTCTGCAAAGGTTATATTATAATTATCCGGAATAAAGATCGGATCATAGCCAAATCCTTTTGTACCGGATATGGTCTTAGTGATGCGGCCCTCTATGACGCCTTCAAAAAGATGTTCTGTTCCGTTTAATATTAAAGAAATTACAGTTCTGAATCTGGCCCTGCGATCGGGGTTATCCCCTAATTTCGAAAGAACAAGCTGCATGTTCTCCTGAAAATCTCTGCTGCCTGAATAATGAGCCGAATCGACTCCCGGCTCACCATCCAAAGCGTCTATTTCCAGCCCGGAGTCATCGCCAAAACAATTAATATTGTATCGGTCGTATATAAACCGGCTCTTTTGCCCGGCGTTAGCTTCAAAGGTGTGTCCGGTTTCCGGGATCTCTTCAAAGCAGGAAATATCGTTGAGGCTTTTTAAAATAAATTTGTTTCCTGCTATTGCCTGGATCTCATCTACTTTATGCTGATTGTTGCTTGCAAAGACCAGTTCCATTAAAAATCTTTCATTACGTTCCAGAACTCTCTCTTCTTATCGGTGTTGCTGCTCATTTCTTCAAGGCCGAAAGTGGCAAGTACTTTAACGTCAAAGTGTTTGCCCGGCTGATTTGCCGCCATTCCGGGAAGGCCAATTCTCTGAGGATCTATTCCGAACAGGGTGATTTTACTACTACTGAAAAAATCTTTTAACTGACTGAAATTTGAATCAGGATATTTGGCAAGGTTTAGTATGGCAAGATCCCTCAGTTCAAGTTTTTTTGCCGCCATGATCTTCATAAGCATCTCCCTGTGAGCTGTATTAAGATCCGGATGGCTTTTATCATCGACGATGACAAGAAAGTACCGGTTGTTCTCTCCCAGGTAATTAAAACTCACGGGTGTCAATTCTTCTTTTTTGATCTCCGGCACGGGCTCGGGAGCAGAAGGGGTCGTTATCAGCGCTTCGGGAACTATTGGGAGTATATCTGATTGAACAGCATCGCCAAGGTCATAGAGATCTTCCGTCATTATAAATCGTAATGCATTGGCGTTATGAGTGATCAGATTTCCCATGGTAGTGTATGCCATTGTTCCAAAGGCCCTGCAAACTTAATAAAGCATCTGTTAAAATTAGTTAAATGGAACAGCCTTATTTCTGAAAAGGTTACCTTAGAGGCAATTCAGTAAAACTGATAAATATTCAGCGTCTCCGGTATGGTAACATTTGCGTTCCGGTACTCGAAAAGCATGTCAGAATATTTATATTAGGATATCATCCTAACAGATTGATACGTTAGTCATAACATTAAATAGGGTAAAATACCGCCTATTTTTTTAAATCATTGATTAATAACTATTATCTGATAATTTTGCAGAATTAATCCGTGAGCTGGCCCCCCTGGGCTGGCTATTATTTTTGAACGGGTTGAACGAGATTAAACACGCAGAATTATTCTGCTTTAAGAGAATGAGAATACTAGAAATGAAAAAGACCTTAGGGATAATAGTTGGATTACTGTTTATTAGCCTCGCGCAGGTGAACGCGCAAACTACACCGTCGAATACAAAAAAATCACTCGATAAAGTTGTAGCTGTTATTGGCGGCTCCATTATTTTGCAGTCGGAAATTGATATGCAATACGCTCAATATCTGTCACAGGGAAACCCGGATAATGCGGATGTAAGATGCCAGATCCTGCAAGGCTTAATTTCACAGAAAATACTTGGGCAGCAGGCTATAATTGACTCAATTGCAGTTACTGAGGATGATGTTGATAACGAGATCGACCGCCGTTTGAGAAGCAGTATTGCCCGCGCTGGTGGACAGGAGCGTTTGGAGCAGTTCTTAAACCGGTCACTTATCCAATATAAGGATGAGATCAGGCCGGATATCAAGGAAATGCTTATTGCTAATAAAATGCAGGGAAAGATCACTGAAAATGTGGCGGTAACTCCTTTGGAGGTTAAGCGCTATTTTGATGCAATTCCTAAAGACAGCCTTCCATTCTTCAATACAGAAGTTGAGATCGGTGAAGTTGTTGTTTATCCAAAAATGAATAAGCTTGAGAAGGAAGCTTTTCGTGATAAAACAGAAGCATTAAGGTTAAGAGTAAAGGGTGGTGAGGATTTCGCAACGCTGGCACGCTTATATTCGCAGGACCCCGGGTCAGCACGTGAAGGCGGTGATCTTGGGTTTATGGACAGAACAGGCCTGGTAAAGGAATTCGCAGCAACAGCATTTAAATTGAAATCCGGAGAGCTTTCTCAGGTAATTGAAACTGAATTTGGCTTCCATGTTCTTCAATTAGTGGAAAGGCGCGGGGAGCAGGTAAATGTTCGTCACATTCTGATAAAAACCGAGCCGGTTCAGGCGAGTATGGACAGAGCAAAAGCACATATCGATAGCGTGTACAATAAGGTCGTCAAAAAGACCGTAGATTTCGGTACAGCCGCTTCTTTATATTCCGACAATAACGATACGAAGTATAACGGCGGAATGATGCTGAACGCAGAAAATGTTCAGAGCCGTACTACGTTTATTCCAACAGATAAGCTTGACCCGGCCATATTTCTTACGGTCGACACAATGAAGGCAGGTACAGTTTCTCAGCCTGTGTTATTCACGGCTGCTGACGGAAAACAAGGCTATCGGTTTCTTTTACTGAAATCTAAAACGGGTCCCCATCAGGCTAACCTTGAGCAGGATTTTCCAAAAATCAAAGAAGTTGCTTTTGAAGACAAGACTAACCGTACTGTAAGCGAGTGGTTTGAGAAACGCAGAAAGATCACGTATATCAAAATAGATTCCGAATTTCAAACCTGCTCTGAAATAGCCACCTGGACCACAGCACAAAATTGACTGGATGAAGACTTACGCAACCGATGTAGAAGCCGTAGACGCATTACATAGCTCCTATAAAGACATCAGAGACGAGATCGCGCAGGTTATCGTCGGTCAGGACGAGGTTGTTAAGTCAGTATTAATATCAATATTCAGCAATGGTCATTGCCTCCTTGTAGGCGTACCTGGATTAGCTAAAACCCTTTTGGTGCAAACTGTTGCGCAGGTCCTTGATCTGAGCTACAATCGTATTCAATTTACACCGGATCTAATGCCATCAGACATAATAGGTTCTGAAATCCTTGGCGAAGACCGGACGTTCAAATTTATAAAGGGGCCGGTGTTTTCAAATATCATCCTTGCCGATGAAATAAACCGGACGCCTCCTAAAACACAAGCTGCCTTACTGGAAGCCATGCAGGAAAAGGTTGTAACCGTTGGGGGAAGAACTCACAAACTACCGCAGCCTTTTTTCGTTCTGGCAACTCAAAACCCAATTGAACAGGAAGGTACTTACCCTTTGCCTGAAGCACAATTGGACCGCTTCATGTTTAATGTTTCCCTGACTTACCCAACGTTTGAGCAGGAATTACAGGTAGTTAGAAATACCACAGCAAACCGCGACGTCAAGCTGAAGAAAATTTTAAACTCGACCGAGATAAGCTATTTTCAGCAATTAGTTAGAAATATACCCATCACGGATCACGTATTAGAGTACGCAGTTTCGCTGGCGGCAAAAACACGCCCTGGTACAGCGACAGCAACAGATGAAGTTAATAAGTTCCTAAGTTGGGGAGCTGGTCCGAGAGCATCACAATTTCTGGTTCTTGGAGCAAAGTGCCATGCGGCTATTACCGGAAAATATTCTCCGGATAAAGAAGATGTTCAGGCAGTTGCAGAATCTATTTTAAGACACCGGATAGTTCGGAATTATAAGGCTGAGGCAGAAGGTATTAGTACGGAGAAGTTGATTGCGAACCTTCTTTAGTTATACGTTGTACGTTTTACGTTATACGTGTGTGACGCCTAAGTCGAGGAACGGTACTTGACGGCCCCTTTATGCGCTAAGTAGGAAACTTACAACGTATCACGTACAACGTACAACTCACTTCTAGTTCTCCACAACCTCAATATTCGCGATAAAAGCATTTTTATGCTCATCTGCATAGGGCCCGTACGCGTCTATCATTATTCCTTTGTGTCCGTCCTTGCTTTCGATCGCGTAGATAACTGAATTGTCTTCCGGATCGCTCATACCTTCGAAACGATAATACTCTGTTATCTTTAAATCGCTGGCGCTAAATTTCTCATCTATCTTATCACAAAAGAGGCATGCATTTTCATAATTGAAATCATGATCATATCCTCTGCTTCGCAAGCCATTAACAGCTTCAAGAAGGTTTCGGTAATTTTCGGGACTGCTCATGGGAAGTTTTACGTTTTACGTTGTACGTTATACGTGCAACCGTTAGTTCTTAATAGCTAATCTCTAAGTTAAGGAAATTTGGTTAGCCGTCATGCCGAAACGTAAAACGTATCACGTACAACTCATAACTCACTCCGCTGGCGAAAACAATTCCACGATCACGTTCCATTTAAACCCTTCCTGAGATTCCCAGACTCTGACGTAATTGTATTTTGCTGTTTTATTTTTCCTCGTTACCTGTGCAGTGCCATAGGTATATGCAAGATCGCTGCCAATAGAACGGTCAGCCTTAACAGGCTCGCTGAAGATATTAATGTCTTGTTCGATAAGAAATTTCGTAATATTTTCTTTCCCGATAATCGGCTCGACACCAGGGAATATTAAACGGGCATCATCCCCCAGAAACGTATCATAACCCAAAGCTGTGCTTTTAGTCAGAGAACTCGAAAGTAGTTTGTCTGAAGCCATGATCATATCCTCTCTCTGTTGTAAACGAACGGGAGATATTTGCCTGAAAAATCTTGAATTTTTGGGATCAATAAAATCCAGAACTGGTTCTTGAGAGGGTTTAGGGTGTGGTGTCCCAATGTTGAGAGCGAGTTTCCAAACGCCTTTCTTATTCGCGCGCCACATGGATAAATACTGTCCGTAAGATTTTGAGCCACTATCATTTGCAGTGTATAAATATGGCCCGGTGGTAAAACCCCATATACCGCTTCTGGAAACCCTGGCAAACGCAGGCTCCCAGCTGAGCTGTCCCGGATCTATTTGTTTTTTATCATAAAAGGCTTTCGCTTTCACCGCATTAGGTCTGAAAACCAATGTTTCATTGTCGGAAACCTTTAGAAAGCCTTCTCTTAAGCCTTCTTCTCTTACTGTAGCAGCAAAATAATTTTCCGCCGCCACCAGCGAACTGACCAGGCCATTAGTGGCTTGTCCGAAACTGTTTGAGGCTATTAATACGACAAAGGCAAATATGATATTGCACGACTTCATTTAAATTAAAATTATATTCTCTTAGACATTAATGATGCCATAATACAAGCCGAACTTTAAGGAGGATGCAGATCTGGTTAAGCTGATGCTTATTACTACAGTATTACATCATAGCTTTCGAATAAGAACTGAAAGTTGAAAACTGAAAACGGAAAGTTGACTAAACGCTGTATACGTGTGCTTCAGTTTTCAGTTTTCCACTTTCAGCTATACCTTGTTCCACGTAGTTACATTCCCCTTATTATCTTTCAATTGTATCCCAAGGGAGTTTAGCCCGATCCTGATCTTATCGGATGTTGCGTAATCTTTATTTGATTTCGCTTCTGAACGCAGGTCGATTATAAAATCCATGAGCTTGCCAAGATCATCCGCTTGATGATTTTCTTCTTTTAGGCCCAGAACATCCAGCACGAAATCGTTCATCAGTTTCTTTAATCCATCGATGTCTGATTGCGTTGCGCTAGCTTTACCATCATAAATGCTGTTAATAAGATGAGCTGCTTCAAAAAGCTCTGCAATCAGAATAGGGCTGTTAAAATCATCATCCATCGCCGCATAACAGCGTTTGGAAAGGTTGTCAAGTTCTATAGTCGAGCTGTCTGAAGCAATTAATTTGTCGAGGAGCCCGTATGCATTCATTAAACGCTTAAATCCTTTATCCGATGCCTCGAGTGCTTCATTGGAGAAATCTAAAGTACTTCTGTAATGAGCCTGAAGCATAAAAAACCTCACTGACATAGGCGAGAATCCGCGACTAAGCAGTTCGTGGTTTCCAGTGAAAAGCTCACCCGGTAAAAAGCCATTACCCTTAGATTTCGACATTCTCGCACCGTTTACCGTTAGCATATTTGTATGCATCCAGTATTTTGCCGGCTGCACGTGATTACAGGCTTGTGATTGAGCAATTTCATTTGTATGATGTGTAGCTGCCAGATCCATACCGCCGCCGTGGATATCGAAGCTGTCGCCAAGATATTTGCTGCTCATTGCTGAACATTCAATATGCCAACCTGGAAAACCAACTCCCCATGGTGATGGCCATCTCATAATATGTTCGGGCTTGGCTTTTATCCATAGAGCAAAATCCAATCTGCCGCGTTTCTCATTTTGCCCGCCAAGTTCCCTGGTATTTTCCAGGAGATCCTCAAGCTGTCTGTTAGTAAGAATGGTATAGTTATATTCTTTACAGTATTTTTCTACATCAAAATAGACCGTTCCGTTAACTTCGTATGCATATCCATTGGCTATGATCTGTTTGACCATTTCAATTTGCTCGATAATATGTCCGGTAGCGGTGGGTTCAATACCGGGAGGAAGAGCGTTGAAAAGACGCATGACATCGTGGAAACCAATCGTATATTTTTGAACGATTTCCATTGGCTCAAGCTGTTCCAGTTTTGCCTTTTTAGCAAATTTATCATCCCCTTCATCCATATCTCCTTCAAGATGACCGGCATCGGTAATGTTCCGGACATAACGCACCTTAAAACCTGAATGCAGCAGATAGCGGTAGATCAGATCGAACGAAACAAAAGTCCGGCAATTACCCAAATGCACATCACTATAGACGGTAGGTCCGCAGACATACAAGCCAACTAATGGTGGATTTACAGGCTCGAACTTTTCTTTGTTTCTTGTAAGGGTATTATAAATGACCAGGTTGCTATCCATGCTGCAAACATAAATATTGAAAATCGATTTTTGAGATACAGGACATTTATTTTAATTCCAAATCCGTCCTTACGGGATAGTGATCTGATAATTTTTTCTTGACTATCAGGTAATTCTTGATTGTAAATTCAGGTGAAGTAACAATATAGTCGATCTGAAAATTAGGAAACGCGCCGTTGTAGGTAATCCCAAATCCGCTCCCCTTTTCATGGAAACCATTCTGTAAACCTTTGAATATAGTTTTAGCCGTGTATGAGATAGGTGTATCGTTGAAATCACCAGCTATAATGTATGGTGTTGTACAGCTGTCTGCGTGTGCCCGGAGAATTTGTACCTGGCTGGCGCGCTTAATAAATGCGTTTTTTAGGCGGCTTCCAATTTTGCGGGAAGATTCAACATCCGTGTCTATTTCCTTTTTGACCTTTTTGAGGTACTGATAGTCTTCTGGCTGGAAATTTATTGATTGAAAGTGTACGTTATAAACTCGGAAGATCTTTTTTCCTGTATTAACATCAACATATACCGCCTCATTCCAGTTCATTTCCTTGGAAAACAAGACTTTTCCGGCGTTGACGATTGGATATTTCGAGAAGATCGCGGTCCCGGTAGCTTCATAGCCATTGTCAATAGTTGGTTTAAAGAAATAATGATTGCTTTTCATGATTTCGGTTATCAGTTTCCTGAAATCGTATTCGCCTCGCTGGCGACTAAAGAATTCCTGGAAACACAATACATCAGGCTGCTCTTTTCGAATGATATCAAGAATCTGGTCTTTTGTAAATTTGTCGTTCTTATCTCCGAATTGTTTGAAGTTGTGAACGTTATAGGTCAACACACGGATGAAGGTATCGGATGATTTCGGCACCATAATGCCCGAGCTTTCTCTGAATCCGATATAGCTTGTCAGCACATTCCATCCTACCAGGATAGTTACGAATGAAAGAAGTGCAAATCTGGGGTAGCTTATCAGCCAGTAAATGATGAATACCAGGTTGACCAATAAAATAGCAGGGTAAGCGAGGCCGAAAAAAGCAGGCGGCCAGAAGCTGTTGGGGTTTATGAACGATGCAAGATATGCGATCAGCAGGGAAATGACAGCCAGGATATTAGCACCAAGAACCAGCTTGTTAAAAATATTTAAACCTGATCGCTTTTTTGTTCTACGCATTATTTTTTACTTGCTTTAAATAATTGCTCTTTCTCCGTTTTAGTCAGACTATCATATCCTGAATGGGAAATTTTATCCAGTATTTTGTCAATAGTTTCCTGATCTGGCAATGTAGCCGGTGAGGGAGGTGCGCTTTTATTCTTTACGACCTTTAGCTTGCTTCTGCGTTTGAACAGATTGCTAAAATCGTTTCCGCTTTTCAATTGCTGAACATAAACAAAGCCTAATAGCGCGCCGCCGATATGGGCAATACTGCCGCCTGGTTCTGAGCTTATGCCAATAATATTGAGAATGAAGTATGCCAGAGCAAGATATTTTAATTTCACTCCACCAAAGAAAAGTAGCCGAATGGTAAAGTCAGGAACGAGGGTAGCGGTAGCGAAAACAACCGCCATCACGCTTGCAGATGACCCTAGAAGAATTGATCTTTCCACGGTTCCGCTAAATACCGGTATCAGGTTATATGCAAGAAGATATAATAAGGCACCCACTATGCCTCCTGCCATATAAGTGAAAACAAACTGGCGCTTATTTAGAAAATCCAGAAAAATCAGCCCCAGCCAGTACAGCCAAAGCATATTAAACAACAAGTGGAAAAATCCCCTTTGGGTGAACATATAGGTGACTATAGTCCAGGGTTTGTAAGCCAGCAGTTCATAGTATGCTGGCATGGAAAGCTGTATTTGAAGCCAGTTTGCAGCAGACCCGCTTCCGTTGGTTAAAAACTCCCCTACCGCTAACAGATTAATCGCCAGGAAAACCAGAACATTTATTCCAATAAAAAGGTACAGCGGGCTTCCGGACTGGAAAACTTTGAAATATAATTCGTTGAAAATTGATCTATTCATAAAAACGATCGTTGCGGCGAAGTCCCCATAATTTTACTAAGATAAAACCAAATAAAGCACCTCCCAAATGCGCGTAGTGGGCCACTGAATCTCCTTCAATTTGTTTTACTCCAAGGAAAAGTTCCAGCAGTATATACACAGGAACTATATATTTTGCTTTGACCGGAACGGGAATAAACATGATCATAAGCTCAGCATTTGGGAAAAGCATAACAAAAGCAATGAGCAACCCAAATATCGCTCCTGATGCCCCGGCCATGGATGACAGATATATTCCCAAAAGTTTTTCTGCCTGTTCGCGATCAATAGAATCAGAAAAGCTGATAGTCCTTTTTGCACTGTCAATTATAAATGAGCCGTCATTAACAATACTTCCGGTAATGCTATAAACTTCAAATGCCTGAATGATCATTTGTAAAGCAAGCGCTCCAAGCCCTGTGAGAAGATAGAAATTCAGGAACCTTTTGGAGCCCATAACATACTCGAGGGAAGTTCCGAAAGAATACAAGGCAAACATGTTAAACATGATATGAAATAATGAGTCATAACTATGCATAAACATGTAGGTTACCACTTGCCAGATCCTGAAATCCGGGCTGTCGAAATAGTGCACACCCAGAAGTGTCATCATTCCCGGTGCACCAAACATCATCATGGCAATGTAGAAGATGACATTAATTATAAGCAGGTTTTTTACGACCGGCGGAATATTAGCTAATGGATTCATATCTGCGCTTCTGGCTATTTCTCAAATCGTTGTATTAGTTCCTCAATTGTAAATGTACTTATTATGGGCCTTCCGCTCAGGGATATATTTGGCATTTCACAAGCAAACAGTTCGTCAATCAGAGTATTCATTTCTTCTGGAGAAAGTGCAATTCCTGATTTTATTGAAGTATTCCTTGCAAGGGCCCGGGCCAGGCTATCCCGCTTATTTAACTTCAATGCACTCTGATTATTTTTAAAGCCTTCAATAAGGTGCTCAAGCATTTCCAGTTCACTGATGTTGGGGCCAATGTCAGCAGGAATGCCTTCAATGATCAATGTGTTTTTGCCAAACTCCCTGATCTGAAACCCCAGAGACTGGATATCCGGTAAGAGACCTTTCACTAACTCAAAGTCTGATCCATTCAAAGTCACCGTCTGCGGAAATAAGCTTTGCTGGCTCGCACCCTGCCTGCTTTCCAGTTGTTGCGCAAAACGTTCATAGAGGATCCGCTCGTGCGCGGACTGCTGATCTATCAGCATAAACCCGGATTTGATCTGCGATATGATAAAACGGTTATGCAATTGGAAGATCTGTTTCCCTGTTGACTGGAGGTTTTGATCGCCAAGTTCAATGTTCCGGTTTCCAGAAAGCTCAAATTTTTCCTGCTTTGCTTCTGGCTGAACGATCTCGTATAATGAGCCCCAGTTTTTGGTTACAGTTTTACGATCCTCTCCGGAATTTCTCAAAAACGGTATCTCACGTTCGTTTTTAGCCGCACTAAAAGGATTAAATTCAGGATTAAAGGCTATCTGTGGAGGCACAATATCCTCGTGAGCTTTTTGCGTTATCATTTGACTGAAACCAGTTTCCTGATTAAAGTCCAATGTTGGACTTATATTATACTTGCCAAGCGAGCGCTTTACCGCAGATCGTATGATCGCATAAATGGCTTTCTCGTCCTGGTATTTAATTTCAGTCTTAGTAGGATGGACGTTGATGTCGATCTTGCTCGGATCGATATCGATGAAGAGAACATAAAGAGGAAAACTATCCGACGCTAAAACCTCTGCATATGCATTGAGTACGGCATGGTTAAGGTAGGGGTCACGGATATACCTGTTATTGACGAAGAAGAACTGTTCTCCGCGTGTTTTTTTTGCAAATTCAGGTTTACCTATATAACCCTTTAACCCTATAATGCTTGTGGCCTCTTCGACAGGTACAAGTTTCTGATTATACGCATTCCCGAAAAGATGGACAAGCCGCTGTTTTAAGCTGCCGGCGGGCAAGTGGTACACCTCATTGCCATTATGATGAAGAGTAAAGAACACTTCCGGGTTAGCTAATGCCACACGCTGGAACTCATCATTTATATGACGCATCTCGACTGGGTTTCCTTTCAGAAAATTCCTTCTTGCAGGGGTGTTATAAAAGAGATTTTTGACGCTTATGCTCGTTCCAGGCATAGCAGACACCGGCTCCTGGCTTATGATCTCTGAACCTTTTATGCGAATACACGTTCCAAGTTCATCTTCATGCCGGCGGCTTTTCAATTCCACCTGGGAGATAGCGGCGATAGAAGCCATCGCTTCACCGCGGAAACCCATGGTTCGAATTGCAAAAAGATCTTCTGCCTTACGGATCTTCGACGTCGCATGGCGCTCAAAGCACATGCGTGCATCGGTCATGCTCATCCCACAGCCATTGTCGATCACCTGGATAAGGGATTTACCGGCGTCTTTTATTATGATCTGGATCTTATCGGCGCCCGAATCGATCGCATTCTCGATCAGTTCTTTTAAAGCCGATGCTGGTCTTTGAACTACTTCTCCCGCAGCGATTTGATTAGCTACCGAATCAGGTAAGAGCTGTATTATATCAGACAAATTATTTCCTTTTGTATTAGTGATCAATGAGAGCGAATCACCTGCCCCCCCACGGTACATCCGCAATCATTTAAGCGATGATTGCGGTGCAGCTTTTCAAAGCCTAAAGATAAGGTGTTTTAATCTTTCGAGCGGGGTATTGACAGAAGGTTTTTCCACAATATAGTAGCCTGTCAAGCTACAAATGGGTTGTTTTCATTACAGCGGGGTAGAACTTTCTACTTGCTAAATTTCGTAACCTGATTTTTAATGGGTTTAACTGTCCGCAGGTAGGCATAGATCGCTTTCAGGTCGTCTGTTTTCATGGTACTGAAGCTTGTCCATGGCATCATGGTATTGAATTCTCCATGTTTAACATCTACCGGTTTATATGCACTGTCTGAATATACTTTAAACCGTTGCAAAAAAGCTTCTTCGCTCCAGGATCCAATTCCCGTTTCCATATCAGGTGTAATGTTCGCAGAACGGGCTGTACCGCCGTGTGGCATAGGAAATTCAAAGCCGCCCGCCAATTCCATCCCGGCAACGGGCGTTCCTTTGACTTTCTTTGTGTGGCACTCACCGCATGATGCAGCTGTAAATAAATATGCACCGTAAGCGACCTGATTGGCCGGATCTGGAATCTTTGTGAATGATGGTTTCTGAGGGATGGTGTTTATAATGAAATTCATAGGGAAATCGGGTTCGGATTCTGGCACTACGTTTTCTATAGGAGTAAGGGTACGTAAGTAAGCAATGATCGAATAAATATCTTCACGGTCTAATTTTCCAAAATTGGGATGAGGCATTATTGGGAATAACGCTTTACCATCCTTGTTAACACCCGCTGTGACGGCCCGTAATATCTCACCATCGGTCCAGTCCTTCAGCGCAAAAGGTGTTATATTCTTTGCATAGAATTTACCGGGAAAACCGGACTCCTGATTAAATTCATGGCCACCTTTGCCGAGTGAACTTTTAACCAATGGTCCTGTAAATTTATTCCAGTCACGTTCAGAGTGGCAATCAGTACAGTTTGCAACACTATTGGCCAGATACGACCCGCGCTCAAGTCTTTTGGGCGTTATCTCAACTTTTATGTCTTCAGGCTCCCCCACATCAGGCAGCGCAAAACTTACATAGCTTAGTACACCGATAATTGCTGCAACGAGCAGCAAAACGAAATATTTGATTCCAGATTTTATCTTATGATTCATAGCCTTTAAATTAATAATTTCCTTTTTAACGAAATATTCGAATGCTATTTCTTTTAAATGTTACCAGTCTGGTAAAAAAAGCCGTTAATAAATATATATAATAAGCTTTGAATTAACCACTATATTTTTCTTTTTTCTAGTCTATATTTGCAGAGTAGTTAACCAATTACCTATCATCCTTATGAAAAAAGCTTTTCTATTTATTCTGCTTCCCTTTTTGTTTTCGTGCTCAGCTCAGCAAAGGGCAGATCTTATAATTCATAATGCAGTGGTTTACACAGTTGATGATAATTTTTCCATTGCGGAGGCCTTTGCGGTTAAGGGTGGAAAGATTATTGAAGTAGGAACTTCTGCTGAATTACTTAAAAAATACTCAGGTGAGAAAGTTGACGCAGGTGGGAAGGCGGTTTACCCGGGATTTATTGATGGTCATTCGCATTTTTACATGTATGGGCAGGGGCTGCAAAATGCAGATCTGACAGGTACAAAGAGCTGGGAAGAAATATTGTCAAGGCTACTGGCTTTCTCAAAGGAAAATAAGCGCAGCTGGATTGTGGGAAATGGCTGGGATCAGAATGACTGGGATGTTAAAGAATTTCCGGATAATCAACAGCTAAATGAGCTTTTCCCTAACACGCCTGTAATACTATCCCGCGTAGACGGACATGCTGTAATAGCAAATAAAACTGCTTTGGACCTGGCCGGGATTAAACCGGGACAGATTGTAAGCGGAGGTGAAGTTGAAACGGTTAACGGGCGGTTAACAGGTATTTTAGTAGACAATGCTGAAGGATTGGTTTATTCTAAGATTCCCGCCCCCGACAAAAAGCAGATAGAGGAGTCGCTTTTGGATGCCCAGAAAAATTGCTTCGCAGTGGGCTTAACTACTGTTACAGATTGCGGCATTGATCACCGGCTCATTTCGGTCATCGACGATCTTCAAAAGAGCAACCACCTTAAAATGCGTATTTACGCGATGCTGTCCGACGATAAGTCCAATTTTGATTATCTCTTTAAGAACGGGGCATTTAAAACAGACAGGTTAAACGTCAGTTCATTTAAAGTTTATGCAGACGGGGCCCTTGGATCACGCGGAGCTCGTTTGCTGGAACCATACACCGATAAACCGGAATCATCAGGCTTTCTTTTAAGTGATAAAGAACACTACGCAGAGGTAGCTCAGAAGATTGCAGATAAGGGTTTTCAGATGAATACACATGCCATCGGAGATTCTGCGAACCGTGAAATATTAAAGGTCTATGCAAAAGTGCTTAAGGGTAAGAACGATCGAAGATGGAGAATCGAACATGCACAGGTTATAAACCAAGCTGATTTTAAGCTCTTCGGCGACAACAATATCATTCCATCTGTCCAAACTACCCATGCGACATCCGATATGTATTGGGCGGGCGACAGGTTAGGGCCGGTGCGTGTAAAAGGCGCTTATGCATTCAAGCAGTTGCTTGACCAGAATGGATGGATAGTCCTGGGCACTGACTTTCCGGTGGAGAATATCAATCCGATGTATACTTTTTATTCTGCGGTTGTAAGAAAAGACATGAAAGGTTATCCGGACAAGGGATACCAGGTAGAAAATTCCCTCAGCAGGGAAGAAGCTTTAAGAGGTATGACCATCTGGGCAGCAAAAGGGAATTTCGAAGAAAAGGAAAAAGGCAGCATCGAAAAGGGAAAGTTCGCTGATTTTGTTATCCTGGATCAGGATATTATGAAATCGGAAGCCGGGAGCTTGTTTAAGGCGAAGGTTTTAAAGACATTTGTTAATGGAGAGAATGTTTTTTCCAAATAAATGAGGGGAGGCGGTGGTATGGGATTTTCGTGCTTCGCTCGTATGACACCCATGCAGTCTTGATTCCTGGTTCTTGATACTTGATTCTTACGACAGCATTCTTACATAAGATTAACATTTATATCCTTTTAATCAATTTACTTTGCATCACTGAAATTTGTTTTCCAGACAATTATTCACTGCGGGAAAACTAATCTCATTGAAAAGATTATAAGGAATGAAGATAGGAATTGTATGTTACCCCACATTTGGAGGTAGCGGGGTTGTAGCTACGGAGTTAGGCAAAGCACTGGCGGATAACGGCCACCAGGTGCACTTCATAACATACAGGCAACCGGCCAGACTTGATTTTTTCTCAGCAAACCTTTTTTATCACGAGGTTTCTGTTTCCAACTATCCGCTATTCGATTACCCGCCGTACGAACTGGCCCTTGCCAGTAAGCTGGTTGACGTAGTGAGATTTGAAAAACTGGATCTTCTGCATGTGCATTATGCTATTCCGCACGCTTCAGCAGCTTTCATGGCTAAGCAGATCCTTGCAACATATGGTATCCATGTTCCTGTTGTAACAACATTGCACGGCACCGATATAACCCTTGTTGGGAAAGATCCAACTTACAAGCCTGTAGTAACCTTCTCGATTAACCAGTCTGATGGGGTCACCGCGGTTTCAGAGAACCTGAAGGAAGATACTTATAAGCATTTCGATATTTGTAAAGACATTAAAGTTATCCCGAATTTTATCGATATGAGCAGGTTCAGCCTGAAGGCCAAAGATCATTTCAAGATAGCCATCGCTCCGAATAATGAGCGGATTATTATCCATACATCCAATTTCAGAAAGGTCAAAAGAACCCAGGATGTGATCCACATCTTTGAAAAGATACAGAAGGAAATTCCTTCAAAGCTATTGATGGTAGGTGATGGCCCTGACAGAGTTTATTGTGAACAATTATGCCGGGATCTGGAGATTTCTGATAACGTCCGGTTCCTTGGGAAGCAGGATGCTGTTGAAGAGATCCTATCAGTGTCCGATTTATTTATTATGCCCTCAGAGTCTGAGAGCTTCGGTTTGGCGGCCTTAGAGGCTATGGCTTGCCGCGTTCCGGTCATAACCTCGAACGCAGGCGGTTTGCCAGAATTAAATATCGACGGCGTTACAGGTTTCATGGACAACGTCGGAGATATCGAAGCTATGGCTGAACATTCTATTTACATCCTGAAGGATGATAAGCGCCTCACTGAATTTAAAGAAGGGGCTATGAAGCGTGCTCATGAATTTGATCTGCGATTGATATTGCCAGTTTATGAAGATTATTACCGGGAGGTGATTGAAAATAGTGTTGTTAAAAGTTAAATTTCAGAGCATCCTCAATTTACCGCACAGTAAGATATAGGGCAAGCCCTATGTTATATCTAGAAAGAACTTCCCAAACGCCATCTTTAACGCGGAGGGCGCCAAGTGGTTCGCAGAGATCGCAGAGAAAAAATCAAAACAAACGACCTCAAAAAGCACTTTGTGAAAAACTTTGCGCTCTCCGCGCCTGTGCTCAGCGTTCTCCGCGCCTGCCTGCCGTTAGGCAGGGTTAAACTTCGGTGTGTGCGTTTCAACTATTTCTTTATTAGGACGCGAAGGACTACGCAAAGCACGCAAAATGCATCTGACTTGTCCTGACATAGGTTGACAAAAAACAAGGTCAACGATGAATAGAAA
>NZ_JBBJNI010000220.1:0-3558 GCF_037719425.1 Daejeonella sp.
CAATAAATGTATTTATCTTTATAAAAACTGTCAACCTAATTAAGGACGAGTCAATGTTAAGAGAAAACGAATTATCACAATTGGTTATAGGATTGGCGATTGACGTCCATACTTCTTTAGGGCCGGGATTGCTGGAGCACTCCTATCAGGAGTGCTTATTTCATAAATTAAATAAAGCGGGTATTATTGTTGAAAAGCAGAAAGCGATGCCCCTGGTATTTGAAGATGTCCAATTGGAATGTGGGTATAGGGTCGACTTGTTAGTAGAAAATAAATTGGTTATCGAGATCAAAAGTGTGTTAGAAATGAATGAGGTTTATTTCGCACAGACGCTAACCTATCTGAGGTTAGGGAATTATAAACTTGGGTTACTAATCAATTTTAACGTACTTCATTTGAAAGACGGAATAAGACGTGTAGTTAACAGGCTATACCCTTAGCGGCCTTTTCGAGACACTCGGCGTTCCTACTATCAGAACTACTGATATACGTACCCTCCGAAGTTTAAACCCGGAGGGCGCAGAGAGCGCAAAGTTTTTCACAAAGGGCTTGCTGAGGTCGTTTGGTTTGATTCTTTCTCTGCGATCTTTGCGAAACACTCTGCGCGCTCTGCGTTTAAGTAGGCGTCTTGCAGATCCGGCAAATTAAATGATTGATCTTTACCTTCATGTATGCAGTCTTCTTTTCCCTATCTTCACGATTTTTTCGCTCTTTTCTTTCCCGACCTATGTGCGGGTTGCGGCAATAGCTTGTTCAATAATGAACATGTAATCTGCACCCATTGTATTTATCATTTACCCGTTACAAACTTCCACTCCGATCCGTCAAACAAGCTCGCTAAGCAGCTTTGGGGAAGATTCACTTTTATGCATGCCTCTTCGTTTGTCTATTTCAGAAAAGGTGGGAGGGTTCAGAATATTATGCATCAGCTAAAATATAATAAAAGACCTGAAGCCGGTTTTAGGATGGGCCAATTATATGGCCAGGTGTTAGGTAGCTCAGAAAAGTGGAGTAAACCAGACCTGATTATTCCCGTGCCGCTGCACCCTGCTAAATTAAAAAAGCGGGAATACAATCAGAGCGAATGTATTGCAAATGGAATGGCTTCTGCCCTTTTAATTCCAGTGATAGCTGATAATTTGTTACGCATAGAAAATACAGAGACACAAACAAAAAAATCGCGGTTTGCGAGATATGAGAATCTCAATAATGCTTTCGTATGCTGCAATAAAAGTATTTTTAACAATAAGCATGTATTAATTGTTGATGATGTCATGACAACAGGAGCGACATTAGAGGCATGCAGTATAGCGTTGCTTGAGCTTGAAGGAGTAAGTATTAGCATTGCGACAATAGCTTTTGCTGAATAAAACGCATACTTCGTATGCAAAGCTAAACCCTCGAAGAACACTAAGGAAAAAGAAATAGAACACGGTGTGCACGGAGGTTCCACTGAGGGCACTGAGTATATTCCAAGTTAGTTCTTAGTGTACTCCGTGTCTGCCTGCCGCAGGCAACACTCGTTTAAGGTTCTATGGTAGCGTTCAGCGCCAAGCAGCTTTAAAAACATACCTGCAAGAAAATTAGTAATTGAAAATCAGCGCTTTGCAATTAATAGTAAATATAATTCATCCCCTATGAAACATTCTCGCGTTTACAGCGTATAATATTCCGAGAGCGTTAATTTAGATAGAAAGAGCTGGATACCTTTTAGGTTCCGGCTTTTTCTTCTTTATCAAGCACGCCTGCTAAGAAGGCTGCTAATCTTGGCGTAAAGCTCGGCAGGGACAAAAGGTTTCATCACATACCCATCCATCCCACATTCATTTATCGTTTCCAGTTCGTGAGCAAAAAGAGAGGCTGTCAGAGCAACGATCGGCAACTTCGTGTAGTCGCCACCTAATTTTCTAATTGCTTTAGCCGCATCCATTCCATCCATTACCGGCATATGAAGGTCCATAAGTATCAGGTCGTATCGCGTTTCCATCACCTTATCCAGAGCAACCTTGCCATTTTCAGCAAAATCTACCTCAACACCCCATTTGGAAAGAACTTTATTTGCCAATATTCGATTGATCTCGTTGTCGTCAACGACCAGGATTGAAGCTTGTAATTGCTCGACTGGAGTTTTATTTTCGTCTAATGTAGATGACTCCTGAGAGCGGTTGAACTCAATAACAAAACTAAACTTAGAGCCTTTTCCTAACTCGCTTTCAACTGTAATATTGGAATTATGTAACTGCAGAAGACTTTTAGTAATAGCCAAGCCTAAACCTGTTCCACCGTACTTACGAGTCGTATCAGAACTCGCCTGTGTGTAGGAATCAAAGATATAATCGATTTTTTCTGGTCCAATTCCAATCCCTGTGTCCGAGATTTCGAATCTAACTTTTACAGTTTTTTTCGTTTCCTCGACAAGGTCGAGCTTTAACTTTACCTCGCCTTTTTCGGTAAATTTAACAGAATTGCCTAATAAATTAATTAATATCTGATATAAACGCGTATTGTCACCCTTGACGTGTGTCGGAATACGATGATCAATTTCTGATTTTAGGATTACTGGCTTTTCTGCAGTTTTGAACTGGAGAGAATTTAGTGTTTGAGATACGAGTTCCTTTAGGTTGACGTTTATATTCTCCAAAATCATATTCCCGGTTTCGATTTTAGTGAAATCAAGGATATCATTAATCAGCTTGAGTAAATTCTGAGCAGAAAATCCAAGGATCTTCAAATTCTCCATTTGCGACTCAGTAGGATTGTCATCCATGAGAATGTGGGACATGCCAATAACAGCATTCAAAGGCGTCCGGATTTCATGGCTCATGACAGATAAAAACGTTTCCTTGGCCTTACTCAACTGGAGCGCTTCTTCCCGGGTTTTTATTAGCTCCTGCTCAGCCAACTTACGCTCCGAGATGTCGTTTATGATCTCAACCTGCTGATCAAGGGTTCCATCCTTATTAAAAGTTGGGGTGTTTGAAATTGACAGCCATATCGGAGATCCATCCTTTTTATAGCTGAGCAGTTCAATATTCGATGGGATACACTCAGACGCTAGTTTTCTGGCTGTTTCGAGCAGTTTTGTGTCAGTTCCTTCTCCTGCCAGCAAATCCCCCGGCCGGGTATTTTGGAAATCCTCCAGATTGTAACCAGTAAGCTTCTCCAGGGCATCATTAATCCATTTGATCTTCCCGTCACTGGTACTTATCGCAACTCCATTTATTGTTTTACTGGCAACAAGAGACAGCAAAGTAAGCTGCTCTTCCGCCCTCTTCTGCTCGGTTATATCATTGATGATCTCAACCTGGCGTTCAATTTCTCCCGCCTCATTTAATATAGGATTGGTGGATGCATGTATCCAGATAGGGGTACCATCTTTCCTGTAGATCTGAAGATCGATCCTGTAAGCCTTGTGTTCTGAAATTGCTTTCTTTGCTACTTCAAGGGTAGTTACATTCGTACCCTCACCAATAACCACTTCACTCAAGCGTTTGCCGAGCAGTTCATCCAAACTATATCCTAACAATGCTTCGGTAGCGGAATTAATCCAGATAACCT
>NZ_JBBJNI010000220.1:3568-4404 GCF_037719425.1 Daejeonella sp.
TACACCACTGGCTGATTTGCTCGCAACCAAAGAAAGCGTTGCCAGCTCTTCCTCTACCTTTTTTCGCGAGGTAATATCGATGATTACTTCTACCTCCCTATCGACATTCCCGTCGGAATCCAGTACAACTGAATTCAATATTGACAGCCAGATAGGCGTACCATCCTTCTTGTATGCCAGAAGATCCACATTAAATGGAAGTTTATTTTTGGTATTTTCCCGAGCAGTTCTAAGTACAACTTTGTCGGTTTGTTCTCCTGATAAAACATCTCCAAGCCGATGCCCTTTCAGATCATCCAGATTAAAACCAGTGATTTGTTCGGAGGCCTCATTCGACCAGATTATTTTACTATTGCTGTCGCTGATTACTACCCCGTTGTTGACTTTATTTGCTACTAGCGATAGTTGCTCTAATTCAGCAATCATCGTCTTCTGTTCGCTTATATCCCTGCCGTTGGCATACCACTTATTTTTTTTAACAGCCAGGGACCAGCCCATCCATTTCACGGTCCCATCTTTTAATTTCATCCGGCCTTCAAGTTCAAAGTCTTTTCTTCCGGCTGAGAGGCCCTGAGAAACAATAGGTATCAGCTCTTTAAAATCTTCTTCCAGGAAAAAATCCCATATACCCTTGCCTTCACCCTCCTCAGGAGTGTATCCAAGTACTTTCTCAACGGCTTTGTTCACCACCAGAATATTTCCGTTCCGGTCCATAATAGCCTGGAGCTCGGCGGAATTATTAAACATCGTGCTTATTTCCTCGTATTTGGAAATAAGATCCTTTAGCTCGAGATTATTCTTCCGGGCTTCAAGGTGAGCCACAACCTCGTTTGCCA
>NZ_JBBJNI010000221.1:0-3969 GCF_037719425.1 Daejeonella sp.
CATGTTATCCTGTTTTTAAGTGACTTAATTTGTCAACCTATTTCAGGACAAGACACAAGACATACTAATCTTTGTTCTTTGATCTTTAATCGTTATTCTTCATATGCCTACTTCCCGCAAAGCTG
This sequence comes from Daejeonella sp., assembly GCF_037719425.1. Taxonomy (GTDB): domain Bacteria; phylum Bacteroidota; class Bacteroidia; order Sphingobacteriales; family Sphingobacteriaceae; genus Daejeonella. Next base: position 126 of record NZ_JBBJNI010000221.1, read on the forward strand.
CGATGAGCTTCATCTTTATTACCTTGTTAATTGACGTAACAGGGCTGGGGCTGATCATTCCGGTATTTCCAGAGTTGATAAAGCAACTGACAAACGGCAATATTAGTGAAGCTTCACAATGGAGTGGCTGGCTGACCTTTGCTTATGCCATTATGCAATTCGTTTGTGCTCCGATTATTGGAAACCTGAGCGACAAATACGGTAGAAGGCCCGTTCTACTTTTATCGTTGTTGGGTTTCGGAATAGACTATATTTTTCTTTCACTCGCGCCCAGCATTTGGTGGCTGTTTTTAGGAAGAATAATTGCAGGTGTGTTCGGAGCCAGTTTCACAACAGCGACTGCTTACATAGCAGATATAAGTACTGATGAGAACCGGGCACAGAACTTTGGGATGATTGGCGCCGCATTTGGGTTGGGGTTTATCATAGGGCCCGGTTTGGGTGGACTACTTGGTGAGCTTGGACCAAGGGTACCCTTCATAGCTGCTGCTGGCCTAACATTCCTAAATGTCATCTATGGCTATTTTGTTTTGCCGGAATCGCTGACCAAAGAGCACCGCAGGTCTTTTGAGTGGAAGCGCGCCAATCCTATGGGATCACTGCTGCAATTGAAAAAGTATAAAGGAGTAGGCGGCTTGATCGTGTCGCTGATATTTGTTTACATATCTGCGCATGCTGTCCAAAGTACCTGGACGTTTTTCAATATTGAGAAATTCAACTGGAGCAATGCACTTATGGGGATATCGCTTACAGTTGTAGGCTTATTAGTCGCTCTCGTTCAGGGAGTATTGATCCGTTATACTAACCCAAAGCTGGGTGACGAGAAAAGTATCTATGTTGGTCTGGGACTGTACTCGCTGGGATTGTTCTTATTTGCCTTCGCGAATCAGGGCTGGATGATGTTCGTATTCCTGATTCCCTATTGTCTGGGTGGTATCGCCGGCCCGGCCCTTCAGTCTATAATTTCCGGGAATGTGCCCAAGAATGAGCAAGGAGAATTACAAGGGGCTCTCGCGAGCCTGATGAGCGCAACCTCTATTGTTGGTCCTTTATTAATGACCAACCTTTTTGCTTGGTTCACCAGGCCCGGTGTGCCTGTTAAGTTTGCCGGTGCGCCTTTCTTTGCCGGCGCTATATTTATGTTTATCAGTGCAGTAGTAGCTGCCCGCACCATGAAAAGAGATTCGTTTATTAATCGGAAGACAAATCCGTGATTATAACTTCACTTTAAAGACGTCGTCGATCTTGTCAACTCCAACACGATCAATTCTCACTAAATAATCAGAAGTTTCCGAGTAATATTTCTGGATATGCTCACGGTAAGCATCTTTAGTTATATTTTTTAAGCGGGAGATTGTAAAGCTTTGGAATAATGCGTAATCAATTACAGATTCTCTCCAGTTTGTGTAGAGAGCATGTCCTCTGTTTACACCAACTGCTGAGGTCGGCCTTAACTCCGCCATCTTCATCCCAAACAGATTATGATTTTCTTTGAAGATATCCGATGTGAAATTACCAGTCTCAAGTCTGGCTTGTGACAGAGCGACCTCAGGATATTTTATCTTAAGCTCCTTCATTAAAGCTATCAGGGCTTTCTCAGAGAAATCGCCAGGTGCACCACTTCTGTAAGAGCCTGCAGTTTCGGCTGCATTCAAAATACCTTTTGCATTGTACGCAAAACCAATTCCATAACCAAGTGCCAGCACAAGTACATGATAAATGTATTTTTTCATAATTTTTCCTTGCTTAAAGTGAATCTTCATAATTTTTCTCAGTTAAACTTGATCGTTGTGATAATCGGTTTAAGAAAGGTTTCATCTATAACGGCACATATTTTGAATTGTTTTCTTAAAACAGGTTTTTTTTGTATCTCACGCTTTATTTTGTGAAGTATAATCAGGACAGTGTATACCTTTGTATACAGTAATTGATAAGGAAAGCAGACACTGATTTGGTCAAAAAAGCTACAGTTATAGCTTGATATGGACGATTTTTAGAAGACATTCGACTGCCATTTTCATTGCAACTCACGTCAGAGCCGCATAGAATGTGGCAGTTTCGTTATGACATAAAAATGACAAAGCGATCAGTTTTTCGGAGCGGGGGTAATCATAATGTGAGCTCTATGAGAACCTGGATCCATTAGCCAGGGCATTCCAGGCACATCTGGCTTTGTAGGTAGGCCTGTGCTTTCAGCAGTAGCATAAGGCACATAGATTACATATCTAAGGAAACCGTCTTTGATAGTGCCGGTGCTGGCTTCGTAATTTTCTGCTTTAGCCGTATAGACATAAAGAGTAGTCGGCTGCTTAGGCATAAGCAGTTTTCCGGTTTTAACTTCCTTATCGCGCAGATCTGTAGCTTCTTTTGATGATTTTCCTGAAAATCTGAGATCGCGTCCGCGTTTCATAAAAGGATCAAGATCCTGATGATATGCGGCTACACTTAAGCCATTCACTTTAGGATCATCGGCCAGACAGATTATCTCGTTAGTACCTTTTCTCAATTTCACAAATTCGCCTTTGGCATTGTAACCCAGAACGGTTGCCTTGTCACGTTTATCAGCTGGAGCTGCAAGCACGGCAGTTTGGATTTGAATAGCTGCAGAAGGAATTACATTCTGTGCTAATGAAATGAAACAGAGTAATAAAATGCTGAATGTTAGGAAGCCAGTTTTCATCTGTATATAATTTATTTTTAAAGGTGATGAACCCGCGTGCCGGCAGGCAGGCTCATGCAGGTTTCATAGGAGTAATATTTGATGCACAATCCGCTAACTAATATTAACTCTTTTCTGGCTGAATAGCAAATATTTAGTCAGCGTTTTGGTCAATTTTTTCACTTGATGGAGGTGCCAATTTCACCGAATCATCTGAAACCAGCACTAATCGCTCCTTATAAAGGCTGCCAATTGCCTTCTTAAAAGCCTTTTTGCTGATCTTTAACTGGTTATAGATTTCTTCCGGTGAGCTTTTATCCCCGAGGTTTATAATGCCCCCATTCTCCTGAAGCTCTAACAGCAAAGAATCCTTCAGATCAAGAATATGCCTGAAACCAATTACCTGCAGACTTAGATCTATCTTATTTTCTTCCCGTATTTTCTTGACGAAGCCGCGTTTTACATCTCCGGGCTGAAGATCTTCAAATACTTCATTGTGATAAAGCAAGCCGGCGTATTTTTGGTTGATGATGGCACTATATCCCAGGTCGCTTTCATCAAAAATGAGCAGACTAACTTCATCGCCCTCTTCGAGATCATGCATATCCTGATCAATAAAATCTGTCAGGCGCGAAGATGCAGTAATTCGTTCGTTTCTCTCATCAGTGTAAAGGAACACAACATACTTCTGGCCAACCTTCATGGGACGTTTTTGCTCCCGCTCAGGAACAAATACATCCTTGCCGATACCCATGTTCAGAAAGGCGCCCTGTTCATTCACGTCAACCACTTCTAAAAACGCAAACTCATCAACCATCGCGATAGGAGTTTCAGTGGTAGCCATCAATCTCCCGTCACTGTGGATATACACGAACACATGCATATTGTCGCCTATCTCAGCCTCTTGCGGAGCATGAACGTAAGGTAAAACCACTTCTTTCTCACCATCTGTGAGAATTAAACCAGGATCTGTTTTTTTGATGAACCTAAGTTCATTGAACTTTCCAATATCTATCATGCTTCCTAGACTCTAAAACGGCGGGGATCAATAAAATGCAAAGATACTAAAACACCATGAATGCTTTGTTCCGCGGGATTGGTAAATAAAAATGCCCTCGATTTATCGAGAGCATTTCTAATTTTATGTGTCGGCTTATCAGTTTCCTGAGATTACACCGCAACCAA
>NZ_JBBJNI010000221.1:3979-4400 GCF_037719425.1 Daejeonella sp.
TGCTTCCCGCATTACCTGTTGGCTGAGTCTTATAATCATCAACGCCTGAGTGAACAATAACTGCGCGACCAAGAACATTAGTTTTATCATCACCGCCTATAGTCCACCGGTTTGAAGATACAGTTACAGCTCCAGTACCTTCTGCATTCAACTGCACATTTCCGATATCGCCTGAATGGTACGCTGCAGAGCCCCATTTTCCGTGAGCTTCGTTTGTTGGATTCCAGTGTCCATGTGCACCTTTTCCAGCATCACCACAATCACCATGCTCGTGGAAGTGAACTGCAACCGTTTTATTGGCCATTTTCGGAAAGCTTAGATTTAAGCTCATCTCGACAGTTCCGTCATCTTTCTTAATAAACTCTACCCGACCGCTTCCTGTAGTATCTGTTTTAGTAGCAGCAATATCAGCATGAGCTTT
>NZ_JBBJNI010000089.1:0-17441 GCF_037719425.1 Daejeonella sp.
GGGGGGATGAAGGCGGGCGCATGCCGCCTTCATTCCCCCCCTTATGTTCCGCCAATAATTGTCATCCTCGCGAAAGCGAGGACCTCCTCCGTACTTCGCCCCTCATGATCATCGCTCGCCCACGGGATGAAGCCCGTGGAAACATACCTAACGAATTATAAAAAGGCTCGCCGAAAGATATGTATACAGGGTAGCTGCCGGTAGGCAGGTTCATAGCCAGTGAAAAACGAATTGAATTCTAATGAAAAATCTTAATATTGTACGGGCATCATTATGAAGACAGAGGAGCTATACCAGTTATACCAAAAACATCCGGTTATTTGTACAGATACACGAAAGGTTACTGATTCGTGCCTGTTTTTCGCTCTTAAGGGCGATAACTTTGACGCGAATGAATTTGCTGCAAAAGCCATCGAAGCGGGTGCATCATACGCCGTCATCGACGATGAACGATACGCTATCAACGACCGTTATCTCCTTGTGCAAGATGTTCTAACTGCACTTCAGGATCTGTCAGCTTTTCATCGCAAACAATTAACAATTCCGGTTATTGGTATCACCGGCACAAACGGTAAAACGACAACCAAAGAACTTATTAAATCTGTTTTGTCGCAGCATTGCAGGACTTATGCTACAGAAGGAAATCTGAATAATCATATCGGAGTTCCTTTAACCTTGTTATCGATACGTGAAGATTGTGATATCGCAATTGTGGAGATGGGTGCAAATCACCAAAAAGAGATTGAATTCCTTTGCAGCCTTGCCCAGCCTGGTTATGGCCTGATTACAAATGTAGGAAAGGCTCACTTAGAAGGGTTTGGCGGTGTTGAAGGTGTAAAGATCGGCAAAGGCGAGCTTTACGAATATCTTGCACGGACTAACGGAACGGCATTTATAAATACAGACAACCCGACTTTGGTAGACATGAGCAGGGATCGTGGCGTTCAAAAAGTAGTCAGCTACGGTAAAGGAGCAACCAATTATATCTCGGCAGGATTAAAAGAAGTTTCACCTTACTTGACCGTAGAGTGGCAGGTGAAAAGCCAGGAAGATGAATCTATCCACACCGCTGAATCAAATTTGCCCGGTACATACAACTTCGAAAATATTCTTGTTGCGATATGTATTGGCAGCTTTTTTAAACTGAGCCCGGACCAGATCATTGTGGGTATCAAGAGTTATGTGCCTCAAAATAACAGATCTCAGATTCTGAAAACAGAAAGCAATACCGTTATATGCGATTATTACAATGCTAATCCCAGCAGCATGATGGTTGCTCTTGATAATCTCGAAGCCGTGCCCGCTGAACGAAAGGTAATGATTCTTGGAGATATGTTTGAGCTGGGCGCAGAGGCAGCTATGGAACACCGGTTTGTAGTTGACAAAGCCATGGCAACAGCCTCAGGCAGAAGGATTTTTATCGGTGAAGAATTCCACAAGATTAAAAGCAGAATTGATGCTGAGTTTTACAAAAACACGATCGACGCTTCTGCTGCGCTGAAGGGAAACCCCGTAAAAGACTCCACAGTATTGCTCAAAGGATCCAGGGGGATGAAGCTTGAAAGTCTCCTCACTTCTCTGTGAATTTAAACATTACCGAACCTATATATAACAGCCTACAGTAATTGTATTATTGCCAATGATCCGATTTGCAAGCATCATCATGTTATTTTTATTTTCGGATGTTGCTGCTGCCTCCAAAATACATATTCTGGAGGACAAAAGTCTCCTCTTAAGTTCCAGTGAAGTACTTACTCAATTCAATCTGGGCAAATCTAAGGAAATGCTTACAGCAAGTTTCAATGCCGGATTTACAAAGTCGGTTTACTGGCTAATAATAAAATCTGATCCGGAAAACTTAAACCATAAGCTTATTATCGGGAATGCGCATATCAACAAGTTGGAATTTTACATCGCAGATGGAAATGGTCCTCGCTTACGATATATTACTGGTGATCATTTCCCCTTCGCTCAGCGACCGGTAAATAATCGATTATTTATTTTTCCCCTCGAGGCAAAGGCAGAATCCATTTATCTTGTTAAAGTAGATAAGCGTGATGAATCCCTCCAGCTCGAGGTACAAATTCTGTCCTCAGCTGAGTTGTACCAAAAGGCCGCAAATGAAAACCTGATAACTGGAATACTTTGGGGGATTATTCTACTAGTCCTGGTTTTCGTCTGCTTTATGTTCGTCACCATTAGGGAAAGCCTCTACTTGCATTACTTGCTTTATATCATTATTGTCTGTTTATGGATCGTCGCGGATAAAGGTTACGGTTATCAATTTATATGGTCTGATTATCCAGATTTTGCCAGCCGTGCAAGGCCCATATTCAATACACTTTGGAATATTATGATCATCCAGTTGATGCAATCATTCCTAAATCAAAGCAAGGCTAGCCCTTTTTACAAGCCTCTAAACGTAATAAAAATCGCGTCTTTCCTGTTAGGATTGGCTTTCTTAATCTCGCCTGTAGAACTTCATAAACTCTCATTTTGGTTTCTTGGCGCACTCTTTTTGCTGGGGGGATCTACTATCGTCCTTTTAACCGTTAGTATAATAGAACAAATTTTAAAAGGAAATAAACCTGCCTGGTTTTATATGATATCAGTATTTATGCTCATTGTATTTTCTATTACAGAGCTTTTTATTCAGAGTGGTAATTCGAATATGACATTAAATTATTTATCTAACTATGGAATTCAAACCGGTCTGGTTACTGAGATTATTATCCTAAACTTTGGGTTAGCTCATCGATTTAACTCCTATAAAAACGATAAGGAAAATCTATTGATCGAGGTTAATAAAAAACAAAACGAGCTAACTACTCGTATAATTGAAACCCAGGAGATTGAGAGACGAAAAATTGCAGATCAACTTCATGATGATGTAGGGTCTATGCTGTCATTAGCAATTCTGCAAATTTCTTCAATAAGGGACGACAATAGGTCCGGGGATAAAGCGAAGACCGGCCTTGAAAAAACAATAAAAGTTCTTGGGAATGTGTCAGATACAATCCGAAATATGAGCCACACATTAACGCCTATAGCAATAGAAAAATATGGTTTTAGGAATGCAATAGTGGACCTGTTGTCAAGTATTAATTTAGCCAAAAAAATTCACGTAGAATATATTATACTTGGCTTCGAGAACACTCAGAATTACAAGTCGAATCTTCTTAACGATCTCTATAGAATAATTGTTGAATTGCTAAATAATGTAATTAAGCATTCACAGGCCTCTCACTGTCTGCTTCAGCTTGTAGAACATGAAGATGTTTTATCTATAATGATCGAAGATAATGGGAAGGGTACGCAGAATGATCTGACAGTATTGAAAAATGGTATGGGGCTAAATAATATAAAATTGAGAGTTGAGTATTTTAAAGGGCGCATCGAGCTTTCCGAAAAAATAGAGGGGGGGACTTTAGTTAATATTGAAATACCTGTTAATACTATTGAAACATGATAAAGCTGATAATTGCTGATGATCATCAACTTTTAATAGAAGGGTTGATTTCTGTACTTTCAGAGGTCGAAGGCATTATGATGCTGGAACCTGTCAATGATGGAAAACAACTCATAAATAGTCTGCGCTCTAATACCGCCGATATCGTTTTACTTGACCTCAATATGCCCAATATGGACGGCATTAAGGCATTAGAAGTTTTAAAACAGGAATTCTCCAGAATCAAGATCATTGTTTTAACTAATTATAATCAGCCTCAGCTCGTTGAAAAAATTAAAAAATTGGGAGCTGATGGGTACATTTTAAAGAGCAGCGCTTCTCTGGTCCTGAAAGAAGCTATATTTAAAGTTTCACAGGGCGAATCATATTTTGAACAGGAATTAATCTCTGAAACCGAACCCAATCATTATTTTATAGATGATTTCATGAAAAAGTTTCAGCTCACCAGGCGGGAGGTAGAGATTATACGAATGATTGAGAGGGAATTTACGAGTAAGACAATCGCAGATGCCCTTTATATCAGTGAGTTTACTGTTTCTACTCACCGGAAAAATATTATGAAAAAGCTTGGTGTTAAAAATGTTGCTGGCTTAATGAACATCGCGCAACAATTTGGAATTGCAGATATCTGATCAAACAGTATCCTCCTGGTTTTTTAACAACTTTTTTTTATATCTCTGCAACCAAAATACAACTAGTCCGCATCCTATAGAAAATATATATAAAGGATGTTTCACATCAAGAAGCAATACTGATGCAATGCTAAAAATAATAAGGAATATCGCAATAAATGTAAAGTAACGGCTCAAAATAAAACGCTTAAATAAACCCATTTTAATTAGCCTTTTCTACTCTTACGCCCGCATCTGTAACAGAGTTAAGCGGATTATCCCGCATATTCTGTTCAAGCTCAATTACATATTTACCTTTTGCAGGAAACCTGTAGTTTTCTTTGAAAGGCATTTGATAACTATATAAATTACCCGATCCACTGCCCAGCCATTCTCCATCGGGACGCGCAACCCTGAACTCCTTACGTTCGGTAGTTTTTTTACCATCCGGGCCTGTGATGTGTATAAGAAGGAAGATATTAGAGTACTTATAGCGGGATGTCAGACGTAAATTGACATATAAGTTATACGAAAGATCCACATTTTCGATCATCACCGGAACCTGTACTTTTTCGGTGTAGCTCCAATTATGCCCGGCTATTTCAATGTTATTGTCCACCACAGTTTGTGTATCCTGGCATGATGTAAACCCGGTCACAGATAAAAATATAAGCAGAATTAGATCTCCCTTTATTCCCATTTTACTCTGTAGGACGTTCACGGTTGTTATTGTTCCGGTAGTTTTTTCTTCTTTTGTTATTCCGGCTTTGCCCTGCCGGACGTTCAGCTTGCGGGTTATCGGCACCCCCTTCCGGCTGTACGCTCGGTTGTTGGTTAGCTGGTCTGGGCTGAGGATTAACGGGCTTGGGTTGAGGGTTGTTTGGCCGCGGTTGGTTTTGTTGAACCTGTTGTGGCCGCGGTGTGATTTCTCCCGTGCTCGGTACATTCGGGATAGGCCCTTTCGGCCTGTCCTTCTTATTCCGGTTATTCTTTTTGTTCCGATTATTTTTATTATCCAGACGCGTAAGACTGTCTTGCCCAACAACATTTTCGTAATCAAGAACTTTAGCCGGGGCAGACTTGCTCCCCTCCACCTCAACCTTTAAATATTCTGGCTTAATTCCTTCCCTGTTCAACTTCTGAACTTCTTTTACGCGTGCTATATCGAGGGCAATCCAGTTTTCGTCATTAGGGTAGCTAAACCACATTAGCTTTTTAAAGATATCCGTTTTTTGATGACGCACAGTCCCGGTTAGGGTTTCCAGACGTTCCACATTATCGGGAATATCTTTCAGCGCGTCCATATATGTATCCAGCTCATAGTTGAGGCAGCATTTAAGTTTGCCGCACTGACCGGCCAGCTTTAGTGTGTTCAAAGAAAGGTTTTGGTATCTGGCTGCTGAGGTGGAAACAGTTTTGAAATCTGTAAGCCAGGTTGAGCAGCACAACTCGCGTCCGCAGGAACCGATACCGCCTAAACGGCTTGCTTCCTGGCGCATGCCGATCTGCCGCATCTCTATGCGAATACGGAAGGTCTCAGCCATTTTCTTGATGAGTTCCCTGAAATCAACTCTTCCTTCAGCAGTATAATAAAATGTCGCTTTCGTCCTGTCACCCTGATAATCTACGTCACTGAGCTTCATTGCCAATCCCAGTTCCTTCGCAAGAACGCGTGATTTATGCATTGTCTCAAACTCAAGATCCTTGGAAATTTTCCATTTGTCAACATCTCCTGGTGTAGCTTTTCTGTAGATCTTTTTTACCACATCTTCGGTACGCACATGCCTCTTTTTAAGCTGCATCCGTACGAGCTCTCCAGTAAGGGATACATGCCCGATATCATAACCCCCTGTTGTGGTTTCGACAGCGACTAACTCGCCAGCTTCCAGATAAAGGTTTTCGGTATTTAGAAAGAACTCTTTTCTCGAGCCCTTGAATTTAATTTCTATTATATTGAATGGTTTATAGTTAGACGGCATGTCCATATGTGACAGCCAATCATAAACATCCAGTTTACTGCAACCATTGGTAAGGCAGGAGCCATTACTCTTGCAACCGGCAGGGGCACAGCCTCCTGTTGAACAACTTCCACAACCCATAACTAAGTCAGTATATATTGAGTCCCCGCAGGGAGCGTATTAAACTTCAAAATTTTAACGAATTGTAAAGATACATCTAAAAATAAAATTTTAGGATTCGCATTTCGCTCTATATGATAATGCGCTTTATCCATCTCGTTTATCAGCGCCTCAGCCCTTGCGAGATCCAGGTGCTTGCTAAAATTAGCTACAAAATCAAGTTCTGCTGTGGGTAAATGTACCAGTTCATTTGCACCTGAAAGAACCATGACACATTCACGGATCAGGCTGATGCCATATTTTAGCAGATTCTTCTGATTTTCGCGGCCAATCTTCGAAGCTTCTTCCACAAACTCAAAGATAGAAGGCCCCCGGTCGGCAAATGTCATCCGCATCCAGCCGGAGAACAAGCGGAAATTATCATTATCATCTTCTTTGAGGAAATTTAAAGCGGCCGTTAAATTTCCTTCACTCAAATATGCAGTTTGCGCGGCCTTCGATTCGCTGATATCTTTTGTTTTAAGCAAATGCTCACGTATCTCTGCCTGGCTTAGCGCAGGGATCTTAACCAACTGGGTTCTGGATATTATCGTATTCAACAGCTGGTCCTGGCTTTGGGCCACAAGTATGATCAATGTTTTCTCGGCCGGTTCTTCCAATGTTTTAAGGAGCCTGTTTCCTTCATTCTTTAAATATTCAGGAAGCCAGATGATCATGGCTTTATAATCCGACTCAAATGGCTTTAGTGAAAGCCGGTGCAGAACGTTCATACATTCGGCTTTATTAATATTGGGCTGCTTGTTCTGCGCATCTAAACGCTCCCGCCATTCATCCAGGTTAAAATATGGATTGCTTAGTACCAGATCCCGCCACTCTTCCAGATCCGGCATGCCATCCTCTTTTTCACCGCCCCGGAAAAAGGGGTATGAAAAATGAAGATCCGGATGAATTAGCTTACTGTATTTTCTGCACGATGAACAAGTCCCGCAGCTGTCATCTTCTGTTCGATCTGAGCAGGAAATAAACTGAGCGTACGCTAAAGCCAGAGCAAAATTCCCCGATCCTTCAGGTCCAAGAAAAAGTTGCGCATGGCTTACTCTGTTCTCGGCAACTGTCCTGATAAGATGTGCTTTTACTTTCTTCTGCCCTACGATTTCACTAAACTGCATCGTGCAAAATAAGAAAAGAAGCTGTCACAGTGAAATTTTATATCTAAGGCAAAACAGCGCCACCCGCGGCAGCACGCTATGCTATACCCCTGCCCCCTTTGCAAGAATCCCTGGATTTAAACCTTAGTTTTGTACCTATAAAAAACTAATCAGTTGAAGCAAGATCCAGGATCAAGGTTGGAACTATCCGGCGAAGAAATGAAAGACTTCGGGTACCGCGTAGTTGACGCGGTAGTGGAGCATTTTGAGACACAGGAAGAAAAACAACCCGTTGCAAGCGGCTCCAGGAAGGAAATGGAGGAATTGTTTTCCGAAAACCTTCCGGAAGATCCAACGCCAGCCAACGACGTGCTTGATTTCGTACTCAGAAATGTGATGCCTCAAAGTAATATAATGAGCCATCCAAAGTCTTATTCTTTTGTGCCGGGGCCCAGCAACTATATTAGTGTCATGTCTGATACATTGGCGACAGGTTTTAATATCTTCTCGGGTGGCTGGGTGGGATCTCCGGCTGCTGCAACTATCGAAATCGTGACAGTGAACTGGCTTCTTAAGCTCTTTAACTTCCAGGTCAAGAAAGGCGGCGGTATCTTTACCAGCGGCGGCTCGATGGCGAATCTTACTGCGCTTGCAACAGCCCGCAAGGTTAAGTGCGGTGAGGATTTTTCCAAAGCAGTGATCTATCTTTCCGATCAGGCTCACTCATCTAATATAAAAGCGATCAGTATCCTCGGGTTCAGAAAAGAGCAAGTAAGGATAATTCCTACAGATATGGAGTTCAAGTTCTCCATTAATAAATTGAAGAATGCAATTGCCAGAGATAAGCTCGAAGGCTTGCAGCCGTTCTGCCTGGTTGCCTCGTCGGGAACAACCAATACCGGTACCATAGATCCTTTAGACGAACTTGCCGGCATCTGTAAAGCAGAAAATATCTGGCTGCATGTCGACGGTGCTTTTGGCGCGGCTGCAATACTTTCAAAGAACGGAAAGAAAATGCTTAAGGGTATCGAAAAAGCCGACTCGCTGACTATTGACCCGCATAAATGGCTATTTCAGCCTTATGAAATAGGATGCCTCCTTGTACAAAATCATAAATGGCTCAAAGGAACATTTAGCGAAAAGGCGACCTACCTGAGGGATATCGAAGGCAATGAGTCGGAAATAAATTTCTACGATCACGGCATTGAGCTCACCCGGAACTTCAGGGCACTTAAGTTTTACATGTCTGTCAAAACTTTTGGTCTCAAAGCCTTTAGAAAAGCGATCGATTATAATATTGAACTTGCAGAACGGGTGGAAGCAGAACTCAGGCAAAGCAATGCCTGGGAAGTGGTATCTCCGGCTACACTCGCTATAATTAATTTCAGGTATCATCCCGTCGGACAGAAATTTACCGATCGTAAGCTTGACCAGATCAATCAAAAGATTTCCGCAAAAGTCCTTGCTTCAAAAGAAGCACTTTTGGTTACCACCATGCTGCAGGGACAAGTAGTACTCAGAATGTGTTTAATAAACCCGCGAACAACAATGGAACATATTAAAAGCACGCTGGCGCTTTGTGAGAAATTTGCGGCTGAGTAGTATCGGGATGTTTACGTACAATAATATATTTGTTCAGCTTAATTGACAAACATGCGAATCTTAGCTTTTGATTATGGAACCAAACGTATCGGCATAGCTGTTACCGATCCGCTGCAGATCATTGCTACAGGCCTGGACACCATTCATCCAAAGGATATTATTGAATACCTGAAAAATTATCTCGCAAAAGAACAGGTTGAGCTATTTGTAGTTGGCGAGCCCTTGCAGATGAACGGTACTCCATCTCAATCGACACCGCATATCAAAGGATTTATTACAATCCTGAAAAAGCACTTCCCTGAAATCCCGGTCGAAAGGATAGATGAACGCTTTACCTCAAAGATGGCTTCAGCTGTTGTTGCGCAAAGCGGATTCAAACGTTCGGACCGCCAGGATAAAGCCCGTTTAGATACTATATCTGCTACGATTATCTTACAGACCTATCTCGAAAAAAGAAGCTGGATTTAATCTGAATTTGTTGTTGTGAGTTTATTTAATTAAATTTAATTATGAAGGTTCTGTTCACTGATGTCCCCAAAAAAAAGCTAACTATTTTAAAAAAGATGGCAGAGTCATTAAAAATTGAGATGGAGGTCTTGCAAGACAATGAGGACGCAACTATTAGTCAGGCTATGGAAGAGGGGAAAGCGTACGGTCGAATGACTACTGGCGAAAAAGATGATTTTTTGGACTGGCTAAATCAATAGTAGCTTTTTCGTGGAGATTGAGTTTGAAAGAGTCTTTCAAAAAGACACAATAAATCTCCCTCCTAATATAAAAAATGCGATTTCAATTTTAGTTACGGAAGTTCAAAAGTCCGAATCCCTCAAATCTATTGCGGGGATAAAGAAGCTAAAGGGTTCTAAATCATCTTTCCGTGTGAGATTAGGAGATTACCGGATAGGTTTGTACCTGGATAAGGAAAAGGTAGTCTTTTCCAGAGCCCTCCACAGAAAAGACATTTACAAATATTTCCCCTGATCAGGAGCAACGCGGCTTCCCAATCTCAAAAAACTACCCTTGTATAATGGAACTTATCAGCGAAGAGCTAAAAAATTATCTAATAAAATACTGCGATCCTGAAAACCGGCTTCTTAAAAAAATAGACCGGGAGACCAACCTAAAAGTTTCTATGCCGCGCATGTTATCGGGCCATTATCAGGGCCGGGTGTTGAGTATGCTAAGTAAAATGATTGCGCCCGAGAGAATCCTGGAGATAGGAACCTTTACAGGGTATGCAACTTTATGCCTGGCGGAAGGTCTCACAGAAAATGGCAAGATCCACACCATTGATGTAAATGCTGAATTGGAGGATATGGTTAAAGCAAGTTTTAGCAAATCTCCTCATAAAGCTAAGATCGTCTATCACATTGGTGATGCGACTAAATTAATCCCTGGCTTAGCAGAAGTTTTCGACATAGTCTTTATTGATGCCGATAAAAAAAATAACGGCACCTACTATAACATTGTGATCGATAAATTAAGATCTGGTGGGATTATAATAGTAGATAATGTGCTATGGAGTGGAAAAGTACTTGAGGAAACCTGCATGAGCTTGCCTGTCATACAAAAAAATGAACATAAGGTCATGCCTGCCTGGCCGGTAGGCAGGCAAACTTCATTGCCGATAAAAAACAAACTAAATTCTAATGAAAAAATAGATCAGAATACCATAATAATTGCTAATTTTAATGAGATGGTGATGAAGGATCAGCGGGTTGAAAAGCTGATACTGCCCGTTCGGGATGGATTGTTTGTAATACGAAAAAAATAAGGAAGCGCTCTCCTTTTAATATTCAGAAATTAAAGCACCTTCATGAAACACTTCTTCACCCTGCTCTTTATTGGCCTGAGTTTGTCTGTCGCAGCACAGAACACCCCGCGTGAATACATTGAAAAATACAAAGACATTGCGGTTCGTCACATGGACGACCAAGGTGTACCTGCAAGTGTAATACTTGCAATCTCCATGCACGAATCTGCTAACGGGAACAGTAAGATCGCCAAATATCTTAACAATCATTTCGGGATAAAAGGGAAGAATTCAAGTAAAGAGATTAAATCCTCATATCGCGGGTATGATTCCGTAACGGATTCTTACGTGGATTTCATGGGTGCAATGCACCGGAATAAAAAGTTTGAGGCGCTATTCGGTAAATATCCAAGCTATGATTATTACAACTGGGTTCTGGGGATTGAAAATGGCGGTTATGCTGCCAGCAAAATGTGGGCCACTCGTGTTCTGGCCATCATAAAAAAATACCGTTTGTACGAGTTTGACAAGCGGCCAGGGGGTGCTACAAAAGTGAGTGTTCTTGTCCCCGCTGCCGCCGGGCCAGCCGTTTCTAAATCATCGGAACCAGCAATTAACATTTATACCGTTAGAAAGGGGGACACCCTTTCTGCCATCGCAAAGAAGTTTAGCTCAAGCGTTAAAACCTTAATGAGTAAAAATTCGTTATCAAATAGTAAGCTCTCAATTGGTCAAAAATTGTTACTGTAAATAACAAACCCACTCATGAAAAAGTATTTGATATTATTGATGGTTGCGGCATTATTTGCCGGATCATGCCGGATAAAGAAAGCAGGATTGCCCAAGTCCAACAACCTTTATACTCCGGTACAAACATTTAGGTAAGCGTCTTTTAAGCTCAGTTTTGCATAAAGAAGGAGATTAAGTATAACGAAGGGCATAATAATTAATTGTAAATATTCAATTTAGCAACCGGATTTAAAACCGGCTATATGAAGATATACTTTTTCCCTTTTTTAATTCTTATGGCCCTGTCAACCGCCTGCAGCACGCGGAAGGCTACCGTTTCTAAGTCGGCTGCGAAGGCTCCTCAACCCTCCACAAAACCTATCAAAACAATAATCGGCAATACGCTTGTCAATAAATATTCTGCTGACGATTACATCGAAAGGTTCAAGGCTATTGCCATAAAAGAAATGAACAGTTACGGTATCCCTGCAAGTATTACCCTTGCGCAGGGCTTGCTAGAATCAGGTAATGGTAACAGCAGCCTGGCTCGCGATGCAAACAATCATTTTGGTATTAAATGCACCCCTGAATGGAAAGGGAAAACGATATTAAAAGACGACGATCAAATAGATGATTGCTTTAGAGTTTACACCAGTCCGGAAGAGTCCTTCCGCGACCATTCTGAATTTCTGAAACGCAAACGCTATGCTCCCCTTTTTGAACTCAACAAAGATGATTACCGCGGATGGGCAGCCGGCTTAAAAGAAGCTGGATATGCAACAAATCCCCGCTATGCTGACTTACTGATCACACTTGTCGATCGGTATGACCTTAGTAAATATGATCGTAAAGAAGGTTTTGTAGAGAAGATCAAGCGGGAAGACAAGGTTCTTACTGAAATAGTCCAGAATATTCCTGAAGAGAAAAAGCTGGAGCCAGCCAAAGCTCCTGTAGAAATGAAGATTTACGAGGTAAAACAAGGCGACACTATGTTTACTATCGCAAAACGCTTTTCTATTACCGTAGACGAACTGAAAATACTGAACGATTTGGGCAACTCCGATGTCAAGTTGGGCCAGTTATTGCTTGTTTCAAAGTAATTGTTAAAATTGTTAAATCCGAACCTGCCCGGCCCTGAAACCCGTAAGTTTATAGACATTGAAACCATCATGAGCATACCACTTACAAACTACAAAAAACATGCTCATGATAGCTTCACAACCGATAAAAAACAATTATACCTTTGGTGAAAAAAGTCATTTATATCCTATTCCTGCTTATTCTTTCTGCGGGAAAGTTGTTTGCTCAGGACAAGCCCTTCCAGGGGATTGTGTTCGATATGGACAGCAAGCAGCGACTCACGCGTGTGTATATTTATAACACCCGCACTGGACAAGGATTTTATAACACCACCAAAGGAGAATTTAAAACTACTGCCCGTACCGGCGATGTTTTGGTCGCTGCCTTGCAAGGCTATGGAGTGGATACGATCAGCGTCAAATCTGAAAGCACTCTCTTATTTTACTTAAGGCGAAATAGTATCCAGCTTCAGGAAGTCGTTGTTCGCGACAGCTTGAAAACCCCGGCCGAGCAGCTCAAGCAAGCTCAGGAGGAGTACAATACCATTTATTCTAAGGGAGCTGTTAAAGATGTATTTACAACCGGCGGCAGTAATGGCGGCGGCGGTGCGGGTTTAAGCATTAACGCATTATACAATCTTTTAAGCAAGGAGGGCAAAAATGCCCGGATGCTTCAGAAAATTATTGAGCGCGATTATCGTGATGCTATGATCGAATATCGCTTTACAAAGACCCTCGTAAACAATGTTACCGGATTAAACGGTGCCAGGCTCACAGATTTTAAACAGCAATATAAGCCAGGGTATTACTTCATACTCGAGGTTAATGATTACGAATTAATCCAGTACATCCAAAAATCCTTTCAAAGCTATCTGGAGAACCCCGCTGCCAATCGGCTTGGCCCTCTTAAAGGAAATGGTCAATGAAGTTCCCGGTATTGCATCTTCCTTTTTTGCCGGCCGCAGGAATGGCAATATTCCCGTTCGTCCTGATTAAGTACTCTGAACTTAAAAACGACCGGCAGATCATTAATCATGAGCTCATTCATATCCGGCAGCAGATTGAGCTGTTAGTGATTCCCTTCTTTATTCTGTATCTGATAAACTATCTGGTCAATCGGATAAGATATAGAAACCACGACCTGGCGTACAGGAATATCGTTTTTGAACGCGAAGCCTACAGCAATGATTCTGACTTTTTGTATTTGAAAAAACGCGGGTTTTCTTCATGGGTAAAATACTTTCGGTCACATTAACCCAGTAACATATCAAAAAGAGCTCTTTTTTCGCTTTATTTGCCAGATGCTTTTCCGTTGCCTTATCATATCAATATTTATTCTTCTCCAGAACCCGGCATTATTTGCACAGCAAACTGAAAATCCATCAGATACTACTTTATTAAAAGATCTCAGGCAATATCCCCGAAGAAACGCCCTCCCTGTACGACGCCCGGTTATTTTTCCGGAAACCGTCCGGCTCCCCGAACCAGAAGCATTGGAATTAAGCATTAATTACTGGCGCAGCTGGACCTCCTTTGGAGCGAATATTAACCAGGCATCCTTCAGCGATAATTGGGGTAGTGGGGGCGTAAACTCGTTGGCATTGGGCGGCCAGGCCTCTTATAAAACAGATTATACCAAAGGTGATAAGAACTTTGTATCTGACTTTCTGCTTCAATACGGGAAACTTAAAAACAAAGACCAGCTCTCCCGAAAAACGGCAGACCGGATTTTTTGGGACAATAAAGTTGCCCTTAAGCTATCTAAGAGCTGGTATTTTTTCGGTTCGTTAAACTTTGAGTCCCAGTTTGACCGCGGCTTCTCTTACGCAAAAAATGCCCAGGGCAATGAAACCCGGACCCTTCTATCCAGGTTTATGGCTCCGGGTTACTTAACGGAATCGATAGGCTTCGAATACAAACCGGTAAAGTACTTCTTTTTGAGAATTGGTACAGGAACGGCAAGGCAGACGTTCATGATTGACACTAATTTGTATAAAACGAATCCCAAAAACTTTGGTGTAAAGCCGGGTAAAGGATTTAGAAACGAGCTGGCATTCCAGGTAGTAGCTGCAATCGATAAGGATATCGCCACAAATTTGAACCTGAAAAGCAGGTACACTATGTTCGCTAACTACGAAAAGCTTAAAAGCATAGACAACCGCCTTGACGTCTCTCTAACAGCCCGGGTAAACCGGTGGATCAATGTCTCTCTTGCCGGGATAGCGCTCTATGACGACGATACCGCAGATAAGGTCCAGACAAGCCAGGCACTTTCCCTCGGGCTTGTATACAAATTCCCCCGGTAATTAATTTTTCTTCTTCAGCTGCAGATAGTCCAGGTAATACAAGACCTTAAGCGAAAGGCTATTGTTTTGCGGACGCCCAATTACCCTTCCGAAATTACGGCCATAACCTTCACGGTTTAACATCTCAGACTCTTGAGCAACATCCTTATAGGTGACACTTAGCTCACTGCCTGGAGCGAACTGCCAGGAATACACCATGTCTATATTAAAAACATTATAATTTACTTGCCGATTTATAAATTCTGTACCCGGATCAGCCCGGAGATTGCCATCGTCCTGAAGCATGAAGAAACTCTTGTTGCGCCTATCCGACCAATAGTGCCTTCCTCTTAAATTAAGCCCCATTTTGGCTGTAAAAGTATATTTGACATCAATTACGCTCTCGACGGTGTGGCGGTCATACCGGGAAAAAATAATTTCATTTGTGGAGCTTTTCCCAATCCAGTTAACATAGTTGTAACGCGGCGCTACCATTACCTCTGTTCCAAATGAAAGCTTATTGTTGACACGATAATTTTGGTAAAAGCCCGTGCTAAGTCCGAATCCGCCATAACTATCCTGGAATCGAAGGGAAAGATACGCGCCCCCACTATATTTTTTTGCATTGTTGGAATTAAACCTGGCGTTTACGCGCGTGCCTGAAAAAGTGTTAAATACCCTTCCTGCAGTTCGCGATTCATAAAAGTCATTGCCGGAAAATTCCCTTTCCATATTTACGTTTGCAGACCAAAAGTTTTTAAATTTCATCCATCCCCCAACGTTCACTTCAAAAGATTGATAGGCCTGGGGTTTGAATCGCTGCGAGTGATCTGCTTCAAACCAGGTTTCATACTGTAGATACCACTTCCCGGGTGTGTATTTACTATACGCCATAAAGAAGGAATGGTCCAAAAAGTTATTGTTTGTAAAAAAACCCAGATCTGAAGGATTAAATTTATCGTCTGTGAACTCCTGCTGTATATTCCATGTAAAATTCCCGCTCTGCTTTCCGCCGCGGAGCTCGTAACCATAACCCGTATCATCCATCGTCCCGGATTTCTGCTGGCTCATCTTGGCAGCACCCTGAACATGGTATTTATTTTTCTTATTGTTCAACCGGAATAAGAATGCACTAACATTGGCATCGTAGGCAGAACCCTGGCGTAAAACGTTTGTATTCAATAGAGTTACTGAGCTATTATTTTTCAGATTTTGATCGAGCACTATGATACTGTAATTGGTTAGAGGCTGTGTTTCAACCATGCGTTCTTGTCCCGAAGCGGTCAAAACTGTTGCCATCGCCCGGTTTGTAACAGCATTAAATACGCCAATTCCCAGTCCCTTGCCAGTCCGGCCGGAAACCTTTGTGGCGTTTATGAGCTTGCTTTCAGTCGGATTATTCTTCACGGTTTCTCCAGCCTTAAGCTGACCATTTACACTATTTGTATATGCCGGGAAAGAGCCTATCCTTCTTGAGTAAAAGAGATCGCCCTTGTTAAATAGCTCGGTTCCTTCTGTAAAAAACTGCCTGTTCTCATTGAATTTCACCTCAAACGGAGTGAGATTAAGAACCTGGTTATCAGAACGTACCTGTCCGAAATCAGGCACGAGCGTCATATCAAGGGTAAAGCTTTGATTGATCCCGTACTTTACGTCCATACCTCCATTGAATGATCCCGCAGTATTTTTAACGCCGGGCAAATTATAGGGATAATTATTTACAGACGTGGAGACATATGGCGAGAAAGAAAGCCTTACAGGAGATTTAATATTAGTAATTCCATTTAACTCACCCTCCTGGTTAATAAAGCCATTTACTTTGGGATCCACGAAATTCCAGCAGGACTGATAATTGACCTTTTGCCTGCTACGGATCATGTTTATTCCCCAAGTCTGGACATCCTTGTTCGCAAACCGAAGCGCTGAATATGGGATCTTAAACTCCGCAGTCCAGCCTTTTTCGTCAATTTTAACTTCGCTGTCCCACACTGCATTCCAGTTGTCATCTTCATTTCCCGAGGAGGAGTACTTCGCATCATACTGTGAACCGGCTGCTGTCACATAGAAACCAAGCCCGTTTATTCTGTCGAGGTATGGATCGAATATTATACCTATAAAATCTGAATTGCCTACGCGATCACGGGTCACCAATTCACGGGCAATGCTATCCGGATGATCATACATCCGGGCAGATACATAGATGGCAGAATTATCGTAAAGGATCTTTATCTCTGTCCGTTTTTCCCTGGATTCAACATTACCCGGAACCGGGCGAAGTTCCACAAACTCACTCGCAGCGACTGCATTTGTCCACTCCGCGTCATCGAGTACGCCATCAATTTTAGGAGCGCTCTCCGTTCGAAGAGCATTCATTTTCTTTATATTCTGGGCAACAGAATACATGCTGAAAGTACAAAATAGTAGTGCTAAGAGTAGTGCTTGCTTCATTAATTTAAATCAAAGGTTTGGTATATTTTAGTTATTAGACGCCAAAGTTGCCGAAACGTTGCATAACATTTTGTTAAGAATATGTTAAGAATTAAAAAAGTACGTCTGGTAATAGAGAAGCTAAGCTCACAAGAAATATTTCCGTTAAAACAGTAACTTTGCACCTGCTCAAAGCTGATTAAAGATGTTTGAAAATTTACAGGATAAACTGGACAGGGCCTTTAAAGTATTAAAAGGAC
>NZ_JBBJNI010000090.1:0-1985 GCF_037719425.1 Daejeonella sp.
ATAACCAAATCAGGAATTATTCAATAACCTGTATAGCTATTTCAGGACGAGACACCTATAGATAAATTGTTAGGGTCTGGTTAGGGTCTGGTTCGGAGATCCTTCGTTCAAATACATGTTTGATCGAAGGATCTCCAAACCATTTACCTATCAGACCTCCTCCATTCCTCATCGAAGTCGGCATCTTTTAAAATCATACCGGAATCACGAGCTCTACTATTTCGTATATAATGCTATACTCATACTTTCATTAGGAGTAAGCCGTTATTCCGTTAAATTCACACCATGAAGCTCAGAATATTCTATTTATCATTTGCCGCGTCGTTAATTGCATACAGTTCAAATGCTCAGATAAAACTTCCCGGTGCGTTAAAACAGGCAGCGCAATCACTAGCTCAGGGGGGTGCACCAAGCCAGCTTGAGATAGGATCGGCATTAAAGGAAGCTTTAGAGATTGGCATATCAGCGGGAACAGACCGGCTTTCACTGCAGAACGGATTCCTGGGTAATGCTGCCGTGAAATTATTATTCCCGCCGGAAGCTCAGAAAGTTGAGAAGACGCTGAGGGGCTTAGGGCTGAATAAACCTTGTGATGATTTTATCATGAGTATGAACCGCGCAGCCGAGCTTGCCGTTCTGGAAGCAAAACCGATTTTTATATCTGCCTTAAAACAGATGACTCTTCAGGATGCGACAAGCATCTTACTGAGCAAAGAGAAAAACACCGCCACAACTTATTTCCAGCGTGTTACGAGTGACGCATTAAATGGTAAATTCCAACCTATAATTAATGGTGCTCTTAGTAAAACAGAAGCTACACGTTACTGGACAGATATAAGCACGCGCTACAATAAAATTCCTTTGGTTACCAAAGTACAAACTGATCTGACGGCTTACGCAACTCAGAAAGCTATGGATGGTTTATTTTATGAAGTGGCGCAGGAGGAGTTAAAGATTCGGGCTAATTCCGGAGCCAGAAACACAGCACTATTACAAAAGGTTTTTGGTTATGCGGATCGGAAATGAGCTATGGGCTGTGAGCTTTTGGAAGCTCATTTCTCACAGCTCATTGCTCATCGCCAAAAGCTATACTAGCAATCTCACCGGTTCTTCCAGCAAAGATTTCAAAGTCTGTAAGAATGCAGAACCTGTAGCGCCGTCGACCACACGGTGATCGCAGCTTAATGTTACTTTCATCACATTTCCAGGAACTACCTGTCCGTTTTTAACAACCGGAACTTGCGAAATACCTCCTACGGCCAGGATACATGCATCAGGCGGATTAATGATGGCGGTGAACTCATCAATGCCGAACATCCCTAAGTTGGAAATAGTGAATGTTGATCCTTCCCAATCAGATGGCTGTAATTTTTTAGTTTTCGCACGCTGCGCGAAATCCTTCACTTCAGCAGAGATATGAGATAAAGATTTTCCGTCAGCAAAACGAACTACCGGAACTAATAATCCATCTTCAACAGCTACCGCAACTCCAATATTAACATGCTCGTTATAACGAATCTTGTCGCCAAGCCATGATGAATTAACGTTTGGATGTTGTTTTAAAGCTATAGCTACAGCTTTCAACACGATATCATTGAATGATATTTTAACCGATGCAAATTCATTGATCTTTATTCTCGCCTGCATTGCACTGTCCATGTCAATTGCCATGGTAAGGTAGAAATGCGGAGCAGTGAACAAGCTTTCAGAAAGACGTTTGGCAATAACCTTACGCATTTGAGAAACTGGTTTCTCTGTGTATTTCTCTTCACCAATAAATTGAGGAATAGTAACAGCTGTGGAACCAGTGGAAGCAGGCTTGTCTGACGATGGAGAAGCGGCTGGCGCAGCTTCAGCAACTTGTTTGGTTGAAGGCGTAAACCCTTCAATATCTTTCTTTACTATTCTTCCGCCCTCAGCGCTTCCTTTCACTTGCTCGATATCAATGCCCTTGTCCTTGGCAATTTTGCGTGCAAGCGGAGAAG
>NZ_JBBJNI010000090.1:1995-17145 GCF_037719425.1 Daejeonella sp.
AACGCGTGAAGATGAATCGCTTTGAACTTCCTGTTTTTCTTCGTCCTTCGCAGGAAGAGCAGCATTTCCTTCGGGCGCCGTAGCTTCAGCGGAGGAGCCAGCTGGCTTCGCAGCCGCTTCCGGACCAGTGCCACCTTTCAGGAAAGGTGTCACGTCGGTTCCTTCTTTCCCGACTATAGCAATTATGCCATTTACTTTGGCGGCCTGGCCTTTTTCTACACCAATATAGAGCAAGGTGCCTTCAGCATAGCCTATAACTTCCATTGTAGCCTTGTCAGTTTCTACATCTGCGAGAGCATCATCACTTTTTACTTTATCGCCAACTTTTTTATGCCATTCAGCGATAACGCCTTCAGTCATTGTATCGCTCAAAAGAGGCATGCGGATCACCGTCGCACCCGCGGCAGCGGCAGCGGTATCCGGATCAGAGTCATCAGCCGGAGCCCCTTCTACTTTTGCAGTTGATTCTTCTTTAGCGGCAGGTGCCTTTGCTGGTTTCTCAGCTTCTTCCGGTTTCTCAGCTTGTTTTGCGGGCTCTTCTGCTTTAGCAGCCGGAGCTTCTGAAGATGCTCCTTCAAGAGCAGCTTTGTAATCTTCCCCCTCCGCACCGATAACAGCAATAACGGAATCAACAGGTGCGGCTGAGCCTTCCTCTGCTCCTATATATAATAACGTACCTTCCTGGTAAGATTCGAAGTCCATGGTAGCCTTATCGGTTTCGACCTCAGCCATCAGATCTCCGGATTTCACTTTATCACCAACTTTTTTATGCCATTTCGCGATAACTCCCTCAGTCATCGTATCGCTCATTTTGGGCATTTTAACTACTTCAGCCATCTTTATTCCAGATTAGTATTTGAATATCAGTAAATAATTAGTCGCGGATATATGGATAATCCGATTGCACGTACACATCCTTATAAAGTTCAGACGGGTCAGGCCAGGGAGACTCCTCAGAAAACTTCACTGACTCGTCAACAATAGCTTTAATTTTTTCACTTATCTCTTCAAACCATGCTTCATCCGCATATTTCTTCTCTTCAATAGCAAGTTTTACAACCTCAATCGGGTCTTTTGCTTTATAACCTTCAAGTTCCTCTTTAGTTCTGTATTTCGCCGGATCGGACATGGAGTGTCCTTTGTAGCGATAAGTCCTGATCTCAAGGAATGTCGGTCCATCACCGCGGCGGGCACGCTGAACAGCTTCATCCATTGCATTATGAACTGCAACCGGATCCATGCCATCTACAGGAGCACATGGCATGTCAAAACCTAGACCTATTTTATAAATATCAATCATATTGGTCGTACGGGCAACAGAAGTTCCCATCGCATAACCATTATTCTCACAAACAAATACTACCGGAAGCTTCCATAACATCGCCATGTTAAAGGTCTCGTTAAGTGCTCCCTGACGAACAGCGCCATCACCCATGTAAGTAGCACATACTGCATCGGTACCATTATACTTTTCCGCAAAGGCAATTCCAGCTCCAAGAGGAATCTGACCACCGACAATCCCATGCCCTCCGAAAAATTTCTTTTCCTTGCTAAACATGTGCATTGATCCGCCTTTACCTTTTGAGCATCCGGTTGCTTTACCATATAATTCTGCCATCACTTCATTGGCACTCATACCCTTAGCCAACGCATGAGCGTGATCACGATAGGCAGTGATCATAGAATCATCGGGACGAAGCACTGACATTGCTCCAGCCAAAACAGCTTCCTGGCCAATATATAAATGACAGAAGCCTCTGATTTTTTGCTGTCCGTAAAGTTGCCCGGCTTTTTCTTCGAATTTCCGCATCAATAGCATTGATTCGTACCACTGAAGATAGGTGTCTTTTGTTATTTCTATTGCACTCATTCCTGATGATGTCTGTTTTGTTTATCCCTGACAAGGACGACAAATCTAACCATATCTTGCTAAAAAAAGAATAACTTTATGGGTTTGTTGCGCCGAATTTATTAGATTTTAAGCGCCAAAAAAGTGTTAAATTCAGATTTTTTGATTGCTTTTTAAAACTAATTGTCCTACTATTGTAACATTCTGAGAATAATACCAGTATAAAGGGCGTTAGTAGTCTTGTTGTTTAACACTATAACGAAGGGGAATTAAAATGGGGAAAAAAGTAATTGTAGCATTGCTACTTATCATTTCTTTTGTGTCGGTTCAGGCACAAACCAATAATAGAGATCAGAAACCGGGGCAAAAGATAGAAGATCCTGATAATCTTGCCACGGAATATTTCTCCCAGATTATGGGAGTTGCACTTTCTGCAACATCGAATCTAAAATTATACCAGTTTGTATACGATTGGATCGGAACACCTTACCGTTTAGGCGGAGTTTCCAAGAAGGGAATTGATTGTTCAGGATTCGCATTCGAATTATATAATAAAGTGTTCAGTACTTTAATCGGTAGCAATTCGAGAAACATTTTTAGCATGGTTAACCCGATCAATAAAGATCAGTTAAAGGAGGGTGATCTTGTATTTTTCAAAATAGGAAGCCGTTCAATCACTCATGTTGGGGTTTACATGGGGAATAACAAATTTGCACACGCATCAAGTAGTAAAGGTGTTATGATCAGTGATCTGGATGAAAGTTATTGGAGAAAATATTATTATAAAGGCGGGCGGCTTCTGGCGTCCCTGAGAGATTAGCATATTACTCGTCCGCTGACTTTAAGTCATCGGATGAGTATAAGAGATAAAAGCACCGTACTAAAATAAGTACGGTGCTTTTTTTATTTAGCTACGTCCGTGGTGTTTTTTACCAGCCCTATTCCTGTGAAGAAGAATATAACTCCCAGCACAGCGAATACGATTAATGATTTGACTCCCTCAGAGTTTTGTACAAACCCTACAGCAGCATAGATGAGTCCTATAATACCTAAAATGGTTAGAATAGTTCCGAAAGTTCTTTTTACATTCATGGTTATTAGTTTAGACATTTATAGCAATTTGCCTGCCATGAGAAAACATTTTACTCCTCTCTGTTATTGTTATGTTTGTTAAGACAATTTATGTTGGAAATTTCTAAGAGCCTGTTTACAGGCATCGGCTACCTGGTTATTATTATTTCGCTGATCCCTCTAATCAGGCATGACCACTGGGCGTTCCGGGTGTGTGAGTATCCGAGGCTTCAGAAATTGTTTATTAATATCTTCCTTCTCATAATGCTTATTGGATTCTTTGGAATCAGCACTGCCTCTGATCAGGTTATACTGGTGCTTCTTGTCCTTAATGCAGGTTACCTCTTTTATCAGGTTTTTCCTTTCACCATCCTTGCGAAAAAACAATTGTTGACTGTAAAAAAACGACGAGTTGACCGGCAGATCGGGTTGTTTATTGGAAACGTATACCAGTACAATAGGAAAGCGCACGATTACCTCAAGACTATAAATTCTAAAGACCCCGATGTGGTTATGCTGGTTGAAACTGATAAATGGTGGGCTTCGGAGATTGAACCACTCTACAAAAAATACCCTCATCAATTACTAGTGCCCCTGGAGAATACCTACGGCATGATGCTTTTTTCAAAGTTTAAGCTGCATGCTGGGAAGGTGAAATATCTGGTTGAAAAAGATATTCCTTCCGTTCATGCTAAGATCGAACTTCCATCAGGCGATATGATAAGCTTTCATGGTTTGCATCCGACACCGCCTGTACCTAATGAAAATCCGAGATCTACAGAACGTGACAAGGAGATCCTGCTTGTTGGCAAAGAAGCTAAAAAAAGTAAGCTTCCTGTAATTGTTGCCGGTGACCTGAATGACGTAGCATGGAGCTATACCACGGATTTATTTTCAAAGATCAGCGGGCTGCTGGATCCCCGAAAAGGGCGCGGGTTTTTTAACACATTTCACGCTAAATATCTCTTTTTGAGATTCCCATTAGATCATGTGTTTTGCTCTAACGATTTCACTTTAATCGACATCAAGAGAATGCCAAACTGTGGGTCTGACCATTTTCCAATGTACATCAAACTGCAATATTCACCCGAGATCGAAGCCAAACAGGAAGAGCCTGAAGCTGATCAGGAAGAGAAGAAGACAGCAAGCAAAAAGATTAATAAGGCAACCTAGTCCTGTTAGCAGCGCTGTAAACTCATCTATATTTCATTTTCTTAACGGCGCTAAGCCCTGAGCACTATGCTATTGGAATGTCTTTGTATTTGTACCAGAACTATAACGGATGAAACCTAAAGTAAATGCGATAGAAGCCCGGGTTAAACGCGGAGCTGTGCGCTTTTTGTGCGGTTTCCTCCGCGTTTAGTCCGGGTTTAGTGTGCGTTTAATCTATAGTACTCCTCCAGAGAGGGTGCATCCTGTAACAACATCCCCTATCGCAAGTCCTATGATGAATATTATAGCAAAGCTGGCTACTTTATCAAATCTTCCGTATATTCAATAAATTTTATCACCATGTATACCAATTATATCCTCACATTCATAGCCCTGGTAATTCTGTTTAGCTCATTCGTAACGGTAAGACAGGGTACTATAGCAGTTGTCACTATTTTTGGCAAGTACCGCAGACTGTTGACACCTGGACTAAATATGAAGATCCCTCTGATTGAGGTGATCCATTCACGGGTATCTATTCAGAATCGCTCCGTAGAACTTGAATTCCAGGCTGTTACCATCGACCAGGCTAATGTATATTTTAAGTCTATGGTTCTTTATTCGGTTAATAATCCTGATGAAGAGACCATTAAGAACGTAGCGTTTAAGTTTATAAACGAGCAGAATTTCATGCAGGCGCTCATTCGTACTATCGAGGGTACTATCCGTTCTTTTGTTGCAAGCAAAAAACAGTCGGAGGTGTTGAGTCTGCGTAAGGATATCGTTGATCACGTTAAAGATCAAATTGATACTGTCTTAGAAAGCTGGGGTTACCATTTGCAGGATCTTCAGATAAATGATATCACGTTTGATGAGGTAATTCTCACATCAATGAGCCGTGTGGTTGCATCTAACAATCTAAAAGCTGCTGCAGAAAACGAAGGGCAGGCTTTATTAATCACAAAAACAAAAGCTGCAGAGGCTGATGGTAACGCTATCAAGATTGCAGCTAATGCAGAACGTGAAGCTGCGCAATTACGCGGTCAGGGTATCGCCTTATTCAGGGAAGAGGTTGCTAAGGGCATGACTCATGCTGCCAATGAAATGAAGACAGCAGATCTGGATACGTCTGTTATCCTGTTTACCATGTGGACTGAAGCTATAAAGCATTTCGCTGAAAACGGAAATGGAAATGTAATTTTCCTTGATGGATCATCCGATGGCATGAAGCGTACAATGGAGCAAATGATGAGCATCAATGTGATGGACACGATCAGCGATAAGAAAAAGAAATCTTAATCTTTCTCGTACATCAGGGTCATCTTCGCAACGCGCTCTTCAAGTGTTTCGGTAATTAGCTTTTCGCGTCCTAAGCTATCCACCAGGATAGGAAAAGCAAAAGGAGTGGGACGTTTACTTTCTGTGATAACCACTTTTAATCTCTGAATTCGCTGCAAAGCTGCCCGTAGTCGAAACTCTTCCAACTGAAATTGCATTGCTTCATGATATGCTTGCCTGACCAGAACGTTGTCGCTTTCATATTCGCTGAAAACTTCAAATAACAGAGATGTAGATGCCTGGAGATGCTTGCTTTTCATAGATTTACCCGGAAAACCTGTGAAAACCAGCCCTGCAATGTGAGCAATGTCCCGGAAGCGCCTGCGCGCCATTTCATTCGAGTTCAGACTCTTTTGAATATCCTCAAGAAGATTTTCTATTGAGAACAGACCGTTTTTTAAGGCTTCTTCAAGTAAGATTTCATCGTCTGTGAGGAGTTCAAATCCATAATCATTCATCGCGATGGAAAAGTTCGCCTTTCTGATCTTAGAAATTCGGTAAGCAAAAAGCGATGCCATTCCTTCATGGACCAGCCTGCCTTCAAACGGGTAAAAGAACAAATGATGCCCATCCTTTGAATTAAACTTCTCAATCAAAAACTCCGAGCTTAAAGGTACTCTCGACAACTTAGCCTGAAGCTCGAATAAGGGTTGCAAGGCCTTTACTTCGATGTCCAGCCCTCGTGAAATTTTCATCTTCCCATTTGAGCCGGCATCTATAAGTGTACCAACCTCATCCAGCTTTTCCCGCAGTTTCGCCGATAGTTGTGATGATAAAGGCATTCTCCCGCCCATCCAGCTAGGAATTATTCCCTTTTTCTTCGCTGACTTTCTCACAAAAGCCGTCATGTCTTTGATCCTGACCAGTTCTAAACTTCTGCCTGCAAACCAAAAGGTATCGCCGATCTTCAATCTTGAAATGAAATATTCTTCAATAGAACCGAGATAGCCTCCTGTTAAGAATTTGACGCGAATACTTACATCCCCCACAATGGTTCCCATACTCAAACGATGATGCATAGCCACCTTTCTGCTGTTCACCTTGAATAGCCCGTTTTCTATCTCAACCTTCAGGAACTCATCATACTGCGACAAGGTTTTGCCGCCTTTGGTAATAAAATCAAGCATCTGGCTGAAATCTTTGCGCTCTATATCCGCATAAGAATAACTGGTCTTAATCTCACGGAATACCTCCTCCGGCCTAAATCCGTCAGAAACTGCAAGAGTAACCAGATACTGCATGAGCACATCCATAGCCAGCAGAATGGGATCCCGGCTTTCAAAGATTTCATCTGTGATAGCCTGCTTTAATGCAGCCCCTTCAAGAAGTTCCAGCGAATGTGTTGGAACAAACCAGGCTTTTGATGTTGCGCCCGGATGATGCCCGCTCCGTCCTGCCCGCTGCATAAATCGGGCGACTCCCTTGGGGCTTCCTATTTGCACCACAGAATCCACCGGACGAAAATCTACACCAAGGTCAAGGCTTGAAGTACACACAACCAGCCGAAGCATTTCATTGTGCAATGCATTTTCAACCCATTTCCGAAGCTCATTATCCAACGACCCATGATGCATGGCCATTACTCCTGCATATTCCGGATATTTGTCCAGAATCGCCATATACCAGATCTCTGATTGCGATCTGGTATTTGTGAAGATGAGTGTTGTTTTACTATTTGCAACGATCTGCATCACCTGCGGTAAGAGCTTTATTCCGAGATGTCCTGCCCATGAGAATTCTTCAATATTTTCCGGTATTACGGATTCAATGATGATCTTCTTGTCTTGTTTTGCTCTGACCAGCTTAACCTTCGCAGGATCGAAATCGTTACCTAAAAGAACTTCAGCCGCTTGTTCCAGATTTCCAATAGTGGCCGAGATACCCCAGATCTTCAGCTTGGAAGGTTCAGGGTATTTAAGGTTTTTAAGCCTCGATAAGGCAAGTTCGATCTGTACACCCCGCTTGCTTCCCAGAAGCTCATGCCATTCATCTATTACAATAGCCTGTAAGTTCTCAAATAGTTTAGGATACTCCTTTTGAGCGATCATTAAATGAAGGCTTTCGGGAGTTGTCAATAATATTTCAGGCTGCCTTTTTCTTAGCTCCTGCTTCTCCTTGGCGGATGTATCGCCGGTACGGCTGCCAACATTCCAAGGCAGGTCCAGATCGTCCACTACCGACTGCATGGCCTTACGGATGTCATTGGTCAAAGCCCTTAAAGGTGTTATCCAAAGAAGCTGAAGTCCGTTATTTTTCCGTGTTTGATAATCCTTTGGGTGCTTATTGATATAGTCAGCAATAAAGGGGAGGAACATTGCAAAAGTTTTTCCGCTGCCAGTTGGGGCATTGAGGAGGCCGGAATAGCCTTTGAGAAAAGCGCGTTCCATATCCTTTTGAAATGGAAATTGCTGCCATTGCTTTATGGCAAACCATTCGGAAATTATTTGCTGCCCCTGGGTCATGCTGCTTAAAACCTGAAGAAGAAAGAATAGTTTTTAATAAAAAACCCCCGATTAAATCGGGGGTCTATATTATTTTAGGCTGATGTAATCTGCCATAATCTGCAGGCTTTCATCGCGAATGAAGTCAATATCATCTTTTGGCGTCGGCTCCCCTTTCTTAAGTGGTGCCAAACCCTTAGCCGCACGTCTTTGATTCTCACGCGTGAGGGTTTTAGATTCCTGCTCATCACGTTCTTTCTTAAGCTGAGCCTCATTTAATGTTATAGTAGTTTCAGCGTCGCGTTTAGCATACTCTGCGATATCCTCCTTAAGATTTTTAAACTCCAGCGACGTTTTCATACGCTGATTATGCAGGCCTATAAGTTTTTGCTTAGCAGGATTAAGGTTAGTTACAGCAACATAATTACTTGGTGCGATAGTATCCCACGGAAGTGCTCGTAATTCGGAGCTTTCGCCGTACTTATCTTTAGGAAATACAGTAGGAAATTCTATATCGGGCATTACACCTTTATGTTGCGTGCTGCTGCCGTTCACGCGATAGAATTTAGCCATAGTAAGATTGATCTGTCCGAATTCGGGAACAGTGCCTTTATTAGCACCAGGAACTGTTTTAACAGAAACGCCGCCACCCCCATTATTGTTATTGGCCGTTTGAGCTGCTTTTAACATAAGTTTATCCGCAGGTCCAATCACTCTTTCCATATTGATACCTTGCTGAACCGTACCCTTACCGTAAGTTTGGTTTCCAATGATAATTCCACGTCCATAATCCTGTATTGCTCCAGCAAAGATTTCCGACGCAGATGCACTAAACCGATCTACCATAACGCCAAGCGGACCAGACCATGCTACAGATGAATCTTCATCCTCATCAACCTCAACTTTATTTCTTCTGTCGCGAACCTGAACAACAGGACCTTTTGGAATAAATAGTCCGGTAAGGCTGATAGCTTCAGGAAGTGAACCGCCCCCATTACTGCGAAGGTCAAGAATTACAGCATCTACGTTCTCTTTCTTGAGGCTATCAAGCAGGATCCGCACATCGCGGGTGGTACTCTTATAATTTTTATCACCGGCCTGCATTGCTCTGAAATCGGCATAAAAAGCAGGAAGCTGAATAATGCCTATTTTATGAGTTTTACCTCCGGAAGTAACAGTTTTAATTACTCTCTTCGCTGATTGATCCTCTAGTACAACTTTGTCCCGTAACAGCTTAACAATTTTGGGTGTCGATGACATTTCCTGTCCCGCGGGAATAATCTTCAAGCGTACAATAGTCCCCTTTGGGCCCTTGATCTTCGTTACAGTTACATCTAATCTCCAGCCGATAACGTCTACGAATTCACCATCGTTACCTTGCGCTACAGCGATTATACGGTCTCCAACATCAAGAGTCTTCGCTTTAAAAGCAGGTCCGCCAGGAATAACTTCCGCTATTTTAACGACCTCGTTTTCCAATTGAAGACGAGCACCGATACCTTCAAAAGTACGTGCCAGATCTTCATTAAATTCCTGGGCCCTTGTTGGAACAAAGTAGCTTGTATGCGTTTCTACAGAACCAGTTAACGAATTCATGAAGATCTGAAACACATCCTGGTTATTGGATTTTGAAGATTGGCCTGAAAGATTAGTGTATCTCTTTTTCAGTGTCTCGTTGATCTTTGCGGGATCAGTTCCTGTTATTTTAAGATTTAAAATTTCATATTTAATCTTTTTTGACCAAAGGTCATCCGATTCTGCCTGTGTCTTCAACCATGGCATTTTCTCACGGTCGTAAGTATATGTATCGTTCGAAGC
The DNA here is from genome assembly GCF_037719425.1 of Daejeonella sp. Taxonomy (GTDB): domain Bacteria; phylum Bacteroidota; class Bacteroidia; order Sphingobacteriales; family Sphingobacteriaceae; genus Daejeonella. Next base: position 11,665 of record NZ_JBBJNI010000090.1, read on the forward strand.
AAAGTCAAACTTATTATCGGTCTGCTTTAATGCGAAGCCAACCCTATCGTTAAATCTCTTCTGATAAACATTAAATATGTAGAATGGTACGCTCAGGTCGCCAACACGCACATCATCATCGATGGTATTACGATATTTCTCGAATTCAATTATGTCGCTTTGCAAGAAATAATTTCTTCCAGGGTCAAGTGATTTCAAATAATCGTCAAAAACCAATGACGAAATCTCATCATTGATCTCTACTTTCTTATAATGAAAGTTCTCTATAAGCTCAACAACTGATTTGGCTTCGACCGATTGCTGTATATCAGGTTTTAGGTCGTTTGCTGAAACTACGGTAGTTATACGCGGGTCGGCCTGACATGCTAGAGCAGCTACAAGTAGAAACGCCAGTGATATTTTTTTTAACATCTCTTTGAATGATTTAAAATCCATTGCAGAATAAAAGGTATCTAATTTGGTACCAAATTTAAAATATAAGCACGATAAACGTCGATTTGATATCCTGACCGTGTAACATGTTTATGTACTGTACAAAATCCAGGTAAAAACAGGGAAGCAGGTATTAATAATTCCCACAGTCTATTTTAAAGCGGCGCCATTTAAAATAGCATTTTTTAGCACTGTGAACTCTGATAAAGCAGAGCTTGCAGCAGTTTTATTTCCCAGCGCAGCGTAAACCTTTGATAGATCATTTTTTATTTCAACCAACTTAAACCGGTATTTGTTTGAGATCGAAAGCGCCTCTGCTTCACGGAAATCTGACAAGGCTAGTTTGTGATCGCCTATTGACATTTTGACATGCCCAAGGCTAACCAATGAATTTACGATCCCCGAAGAATTGTTCATTTTCCTCGCAACCATATTCGATTGAATATAAAACCATTTTGCTTCTGAAAATCGTTTTTGCAACTGGAATATTTCTGCAAGCTGATCATAAGACCTCATTGAACCAATCTTATCATGTAGTTTATAGGCGAAGAGCGGCAAGGCTTTATTCATAATAATCGCTTCAGCATCTTTATATTTCCTTTGAGCTGTCCATATACTAGCCAGGTTGAGGTAAGCCTCTCCCAAATCTCGATTGTTCCTGCTCGCCAGAGATTCTGCGACTATCAGCTCATTATATTTTACTGCTTCATTGAAGTCTTTTTTGTACTTGTATATTCTTGCCAGACTGAAATAATTTTTAACGACCGCCTGCTTATTATAAATTTCGCTGTTGATTTTCAACGCATCATGAAAAAACATCAATGCTTTATTCATATTCCCATCCACCGCTGCGTTTGTACCTAAAGAACTTAATATTCCGGCTTCCGCTTTACGGTCTCCCAAGTTTCTATAAAGCATTAAGAGCTGATCATCTGCGCTTAATGAATCTTTTGAAAGCGATCCGTTAAAGATTCCTGCCGAAGTAGGAAATGCCGGAAGCGGACTATCCGAGGATTTCAGCAATTCTTTAAACTGCAAAGCATTGATATAATCCTTCAGAGCTTGAGGATTAACCGGAACCGCTGCCTTTTTAACCTGAATCTTAAGAGAATCATAAACAGAAATTTCGGGAGTAATGCTCCAATGATCGATTGCTGCGATGCGTGTGTCGTTCATCGAAGCCATGCTGGAATCGATAACACCCAAGAATCCTATAGCCAAAATGGCCCGTAGTTTTAGTTTCATTTAAGAGTTTAAATTGGTTAGTCGGCGAATATTAATTCTCTCGCTTTCAGCATTATACTGGATATCAAACGTACGAAGAATTTTAAAATTATTAAGAATGGATAAATCAGGCAAAAACTGACAATTCTTTGTCATAAGAGGCCCAAACCATATAAGGATGCGAATCGCAGTGATACATCTCCCCTGTTGAGCTTATCCCGATTATACCGGCAAACCCATCATAGGACTTAAGTTCCTCAAATGACTTTTTAGAGGCTTCCTCAAGGCTCATACCATCAGTTACGCGTGTAACGATCTTAACAGAAAGGCCGGCACTAACGATATCCTCACCCACCCCTGTACACGAAATCCCTGCAAACGCGTTAGCAAAATTTCCAGCAACTGTTGCTGAATCACTAACTCTTCCCGGGATCTCAAAGCCTTTGCCTCCTGTAGAGGTAGCGGCAGCAATATTGCCAACTTTGTCTAGAGCGACACATCCAACTGTACCCAGGCCGATGGATGCATTCAATTTCTCCTCATATTCGTTTCGTCGCTGTGGTGTTTCGGGGTTAAAGTATTCAAACCCATTTTGCCTGGCATATTCAAGCGCCCCGCTACCACTTAACACACGATCTTCTTCGGACATCAATTTCTCGGAAACCTGGATCGCATTTTTAACATCCTCAATATTTATTACACCTGAGAATTTTTCAGTCTTGCCATCCATTAGACTTGCGCTCAACCTGATCTTTCCGTCACTCTGAATCTGAGAACCAAGACCGGCATTAAAAAGCTCGCAATCTTCCAGCAGGGAGACGGCATATACGGAGGTTTCCAGAGCTGTGTGCGTTTTCAGGTACTCGTGAGATTTTTGGACTATCTCAGCAAGAGTTTCCTGTTTAGCGTGTTTTACCTGTTGATTTGCATGAGACTCGCTAAAAAAACCACCATGTATGATCAGCTTATAATCCATTAGTTATCGTAATCTTTAACTTTTAAGAACACGCCGTCTTCAACTTTAAGGGCTTTCTTGATCTCCAGTTCATGTTTTTCAAGGTCATATTTATCGAAGATTGACATCACATGCACCCTAAGCCCGTCAATTGAAACGGGAGATCCTATTTCTACGTCGTAAATACTTGTTTCGCTGATATGCCGGCCATCAACAAGTATCGTTAAGCCTGATCCGATAGCCTCAAGGCAATTTCCTTCGGTGATCAATAAACCAGCGTCTTCACCTAAACCTATCCCCAACATTCCAGGATTGCTCGCGACAGCATAAAAAAGCCTGCCTATCCGGCCTCTTTGAACAAAATGGGTATCTACGATGACTGAGTCGACGAAGCCAAGACCCGCTGTTATTTGAACTTCTCCTTTTACCAGAGCCTCACTGCTGCTGCCTCTGTAAATCATATTTGTAGAAGCAGCTGCTGCTCCCGCAGAGGTACCCGCTATTAGAAAGTTGTCTTCCTGATAACGCTTTTTTAGAATTCGTAAGAACTCGGTCCCTCCGAAAATAGAGCTAAGTCTAAGCTGATCACCCCCGGTAAACATTACAACATCAGCTTTACTTATTCTTTCGAGATACTCCTGGTTCGCGGCGTCTGTGCGCGATCTGATATCGAGAACATTTACATTATTAACCTGAAGCTGGTTGAACGACTTGATATATTCGGTCCCTACTATATCCGGTATTTGAGATGCTGTTGTTATTACCTCAACAACGGAATTTTCCGCTTTGTCAGATTCGACAATCACGCGCCTGAGTATCCCCTGTTCAAAAAACTTTATATAATGGGGGTGGCTGATGTTTTCGTTATAGTTGAGCGAACTTCCCAGATCTACTGCACCACCAATAATAACGAGTTTGCCCTTTGGAACCATAGTAATTACATAAATATCATACGAAAACCTAAATATATATTGAGGGTATTATAAGTTTAAACATTACTTATTAAACTTTTCCACATTCTGTTTTCTGTTTTTCTTTTTTGAAACTGCATGTGCTGAAGAAGCTAAAAATTTTACCAGAATTCGGTAAGTTCATGAAACTTTATATCTTAACACTGGTTTTCATACTTATTCAAGTCCAACAACCATTCCAACAATAAAATAATGTGAAAACTTAGACTAATCATAGTATAAAAACCATCAATATTCGTGGGGCACTCGTTAAATTTGCCCTCTATTAATTACAAATTTCCACGATAGATAAGCATATTGTAACTACATGAGCTTGCGCGACTCAACGGCAGGCAAGTTCATTATCGTTAAAAATAAATTCGAAAGATGAAAATATTAGGTATACAGGTTTTAAAAGGTCCAAACATCTGGTCAACGCGCCGTAAGAAACTAATACAAATGCGCTTAGATCTCGAAGAGACGGAACAGCGGCCTACTCATAAAATAGAAGGCTTCAGGGAAAGAATCGAAAAATTAATCCCAAGCCTATATACCCATCGCTGTTCTCCAGGACACGAGGGAGGATTTCTTGAACGTATTGATGAAGGTACCTGGATGGGGCACGTGATTGAGCATATTGCACTTGAATTACAATCGTTGGCGGGTATGGAAACCGGATTCGGGCGTACCCGCGAAACTAAAACCCCCGGCATTTACAACGTAGTATTTAACTATATCGAAGAAAAAGTTGGCGTGTATGCAGCTGAAGCCTCCGTAAAAATTGCTCAGGCGATAATTGATGGGTCTGAATATGATATCGAATATGATATCATGACCATGAAGAAAATACGGGAGAGAGAACGCTTCGGCCCGAGCACCGCATCAATCGTTGATGAAGCTGTTGCCCGTAATATCCCTTTTATCCGTTTAAACAGCAGTTCGCTCGTGCAGCTGGGATACGGAAAAAACCAGGTGAGGTTCCGCGCGACTATGACTGACAAGACAAGCAGCATAGCTGTTGACTTGGCTGGAAATAAAGACGAGACCAAGCGTATTTTAACAGAACAGGCAATTCCTGTTGCAAAGGGATCTACGATCTCATCGCTTCAAGATCTTGATGAAGCTTTGGAAAAAATAGGCTTCCCCTTAGTTTTTAAACCGCTTAACGGAAACCATGGAAAAGGTGCCAGTATAAATGTAAAAACCCGTGAAGAAGCGGTAGAAGCATTTGCTTACGCTCAAAAATATTCTCACAGGGTTATTGTTGAGCGCTTTATAACCGGCCATGACTTCCGGATATTGGTGATCGACAATCGGATGGTAGCCGCCGCTCAGCGCGTACCAGCTCATATAGTCGGCGATGGGAAAAATACGATTCAGCATCTTATCGATACTGAAAATAGCGATCCGCGAAGAGGATACGGCCATGAAAATGTGTTAACAGAAATTAGCATTGACCGTGATACCAAGGATCTTCTTGAGAAAAAAGGATATACACTTGAGAGCATTCCGCCAGCCAAAGAGATCGTCTATTTAAAGTCTACTGCAAACTTGAGTACAGGCGGAACTTCCATAGACGTGACAGATCTTGTACACCCTCAGAATGTGTTTATGTGCGAACGTATTGCACGGGTTATAGGCCTGGATATATGCGGAATTGATATCATGGCACAAAACTTAACTGAATTGTTAACTGATAATGGGGGTGTTGTGCTTGAAGTTAATGCTGCACCTGGTTTCCGGATGCACCTTGCTCCAAGCGAAGGATTGCCCAGAAACGTTGCAGCGCCAGTGATCGATATGCTTTATCCTCCGGGCAAATCCGCAAGGATACCGATCATTTCGATAACGGGAACTAACGGCAAAACAACCACAACCCGCCTGATAGCTCATATTGTTAAAAACAATGGCTACAGAGTG
>NZ_JBBJNI010000091.1:0-15233 GCF_037719425.1 Daejeonella sp.
AATAAATGTATTTATCTTTATAAAAACTGTCAACCTAATTAAGGACGAGTCAGAATTAACTTTCTCTGCGTCCTCCGCGAAAAACTCAGCGAACTCTGCGTTTAATTCTCCGATTTGTTTGATACCATGGAATGTCCCAAACTACTTCCAGTATGTAAGGATCAGCGATACCACCACTAAAGAAACCAAACTATACCCGGCATCAATCCCAAACAACTTCCATGACTTCTGCTCCCATACCGTTGCTCCAAGGTGGCCGGGGAAATAAAAGCCAAGCCAAATAAAGAAGGCTGAGCTAATTGCATTATTTAACACCCCCATTTCCGGGACACCGGGAACAAATTGCCAGGCCGCAATATTATGAGCGAGCACCCATGCAAAGAAAAAATTTCCGATGACCATAAAGATCATCCCTTTTACCATCACTTTAGTATCCGGTTTATTTGTCGGATCATACCCCATCTCTTTTCCCCACGCCTTTCCGAAAAGCGGCGTGTACCAGATAAATCCAATAAAGAAGTTGACAACTACTGCAACCAATATCGCAGCCATGTTTAGGTTTAGTTCCATTCTTTGGTTTTTAAGGTTCCTACTCTTTTGGATTTTCGGTTACTCCCGTTTTTGGAATGGGTACTGCTCCATTTTAACCTTGCGGTAAAAGTATTTCTCATGGGTATAATAAATATACATTATCTACTCAGTTATTAATATTCATAAATCATCTGATTTAAATCCAATTCGTTTCCTTGACCGCGGTTCGGCTTTTCGATCGATCAGTTCATCCAGGTAGCGGAATACGATCTCCATATTTTTGTCCTGGTTGCCCAGCCTAGATTTTATTTTCTCTACTTCTATTCGGATTTCAGTATTATCAATAAGCATTTGTCGGATTCGAGTGAATATTCGCATTACTTGTATATTAACTTGAATAGCTTGCTTGTTATTTAGAACGCTTGATAACATTAATACACCATGTTCTGTAAAAACATACGGTAATTTTCTTCTGCCCCCACGCTTTGATGTCGCAAATTGCGACATCAAACTCTCAAACTCTGTATCATTTAGCCTAAACATAAAATCATCCGGAAAGCGATCTATATTCCTCGCGACCTGCTCATTCAATCGCCTGGTTTCAACACCGTACAATTCCGCCAAATCACTATCAAGCATTACCTTGTGATTCCTGATATAAAATATTTTATTCATTATGATTTCATCAGGAACGGTCAGTGCTCTGGTCATTTCAGCTTTGCTTATATTTTAAAACCCAAGGCTATATGGCTTGATCCACTATCACGCAGATATAGAACCACATATAACTAACATAAGAAAAGCCCGGTATTTCTTGTACGAGGTTTTTCAATTTGTGTTAATCATATGAGCGAGCGGTGTCCTTGACAATTAAGTGCGGATTGCTTCGGCGACTGAAGGTGAGCCGCTAATTACCATTGAGAAATTAAATAACGCTATTTAGAATTTGATATTATTTAAGATAAAAGGGTGGATTTCTATGGAGGACATACCGGTATTAATGATTTTTTAATACTTTTGCACCTCTTAAAAGGTCAATCACGGAGAGGTGTCAGAGTGGCCGAACGAGCGAGCTTGGAAAGTTCGTGTACTAGCAATGGTACCGTGGGTTCGAATCCCACCCTCTCCGCAAAGAATATCAAGAAAAGGCCGTTTATGCATAATAGATGGCCTTTTTAGTGTCTAAAAAACCTATTGGTACCACTTTAGGTGTCACTTTCTTGGCTTTTAACCTTCAGAAAAAAGCGGAGAAACCGTAATTTGCCAGAAGTGTCCCACCTCTTAGTTCCGGATGGCTACTGTAGATTTAACTCAAGTAGTATGAGACGACTCGAGTTTTTTGTCTTGATTCATCGATGTTTGATATCTGACCGATTTTCGCAAAAACCGTTACAATAAAAAACATGTATGGCTTTTGCTTATGAGGTAAATCATCAAAAGTTGATTTCAGGCTGAATAACAGTTACTTTTCTTTAGTGATCTTCCAATTTTTTGGAACTTTAAAGCCTTTTTTAGGCCCTTTTGTTAAAATTTCCCTTGGGGCTTTAATGGAATCATAAGGGGCAACAGCTGCTTTTAATTTATTATATATTTCCAGATTGGCGTCTTTCAGGTTATTTTTTTCAGAATGATCCGGAGGGATATTAAATAAAACATCTCCTTTCATCTTCATTTTCCCTATATTATTATCTACAATAAGTTTCCAGTCGCCCTTTATAATAGCGCCATGGCCAAGGTAAAATTCGCGGTCGATGTTATTAGTTTTACCGCTCAAAACCGGCCACATGCTAATTCCATCAAACGGTTTTTTTGAAGGTGTTTTAATTCCGGCAATCTCTTTTAAAGTAGGGAACACATCAACATATCCCATAACCTGTTCTAATTGCCTTCCTCCAACTAAACCGGCTGCAGGCCATTTGATTACAGCCGGGGACCTAACGCCACCTTCCCATTCATCAAACTTATATCCCCTCAGCTCTCCATGAGATGCCACCGCGCCATTGCCCGCTGCGCCGTTATCGCTATGAAAAAGAACAAGTGTGTTTTCGTCAATTTTCTGATCTTTTAAAGCCTGTAAAATTTTACCAATGCCTTTGTCCATATTAGTTACCATAGCGGCATACGTTTGTCTTGGAGAATTTCCATGTCCCCTGTCTCCGCTTTCTGCACCTTCATCCCCGCCTTCGGTGCCTTTAAATCTCGGTTTTGACGGATCGAAACCGTTTTGTTTCAAATCTTCTTCCGGAGCCTGCAATGGGCCATGTGGTGCATTGTAAGCAACATACATCATGAATGGGGCAGAATCTTTCGAATATTGTTTAATACATTTCACAGCTTCATCCGTTAAGAGATTTGTTGCATACCCTTTATCTTTTGATGGTTCGTAATCATTATGCCAGTCAACTTCGCCTTCTCTTTTATGGGTGAAATAATCGATAGCGCCGTTTAAGTGCCCGTAAAAGTGGGTAAAGCCCCTTCTCATCGGGTGGTACTGCAAAGTTGCATGCCCCAAATGCCATTTTCCTATCATGGCCCGGTTTTTATAGCCGGCTTCGGCAAGCATTTGAGGTAAAAATTGTTCTGAAACATCTACTCCAAAATCGCTCCATGGTGGTATGGTGGTTTCGCGTATTCCCACACGGTTTGGATATCGGCCTGTCATTAAACCTGCCCGGGTTGGAGAACAAATGGGGGCTGTATAATATCGGTTTAAAACAATCCCATCTTTTGCAAGCTGATCGATGCTTGGGGTTTTTATTGAGCTTCCATGGAAGCCAACATCTCCCCAGCCCAAATCATCGGCGAGGATGATAATTATGTTCGGTTTTTTTGCCTGCCCGAAACCCAGCAAGGGCAACAGTAATAAAAAATAGATTAGTTTTTTCATGAATTATAATTCTTTTGCGGATATTTTTTTATTGAGATATTTTTCAAAAATTTATCACTTTGTACTTCAATTCGTTTAGTTAAGGATTTCGAGGGGGCTGGTGGCCCTATTTTCCTTCAGAGAGTCTTTTAAACAGCTCTTTATCATATTCTTCTAAGCCAAAAATCCCATTCAAATGACTGGTAGAAACCCAGGGAAGCCAGGCCCTTTTCCGACCCAATCCCCGCTCAGGGGCAATGCTCCAATGTTCTTGCTGCCAGCCTGGGCCTCTCAGATCATACGTTCGGCAAGGCCAGCATTCCTTTGGTATTATGGAGCAATATCCTGGCTACATCCAGATAGTGTTTATCATCAGCCCTTACTGATAACCTGGCATACTCATCCACATCGAAAGCCATATAGGCATCTACCAGAGAATGCCCGGTTGAGATCAATTGCAACCCAACCGTTGATACGCCTTTTTTCCAATGAAGGGCTTCATTGCTTTCATCTTCGGGCATGGGCACATTCCAGATATAGATCCAGGTTTCTGAAAAATCTGCCGCTGTTTTTGCACGCTCCAGCCACTTCTTATCTTGGGTAGCCTCATACAAAGCCAGATGCGCTTCTAACGACAGTGTCCCTGCTTCTTTATCAACCACATCGGGGTTATCAATTGTCCCTCCTACAAATATGCCCATGTACTGTCCATCTTTCCAGCAAAATTCTCCTGCACGGACCGCGGCCTCTTTATATTTGGGATCACCTGTAAGCTCAGTTAATAACAATAGAAATGGAATGGCATTATAACCCGACTTGGGCGAGGTATCTGCTACCTTTCCTGTAACCGGTTCCCAAGCCCGGGGAAACCCTCCTTCTGCGGTCTGCTGAGGGAGCAGCCAGTCGGCAAATGATTGTACCCAGGCAAGCCAGTCGGCATGTTCCCTGCCCTGAGCTTTCTCTCTTTTAACTGCTTTCAGCAATGCTTTCAAATCATCACCAAAAGACCTTAAAAACACCCTTTCCATGCGGGGTATAGCCAAAGCAGGTCCGCCGCTGTCAAAATAAAACCCTTCCCCTTCTGGCGGGGATAGGTTTAGTTTCAAATAAGTATTGATAATATTTAATGCCTGCTGGCGATGCTTTTCCCTGTTGGGAGCCTTATCACGATCGGCATCCTGCAATAAAAAATTGGCTGATTCTATTGTCTTTCCGGTAAATCCCATCACCGTCTTTTTATCAGAGGCAGAAGCTTGTTTAACAGTTGCCATAGTTGAGTTACGGATCCCGGTTATTCCGTTTACAGTTTCCACACGTTCACCCAGCATATCAATTAAAATCCGGCGGGCCAGTCCAATATCCTGTTTATTTACCTGCGGATTCAAGGTATTCCATGCCCAGCGCCAGGCGTTCCTGTAATAATCCTTAAACTTTTTATCTGCTTCGTGAAAACGGAAATCAACTTCATAATCCTGTGTAAAGCCATCTTTTACCGGATGGTACCTTCTGCGCCATTTATGCAACTGCCCACCGGGATATTCATAACCGCGATAAGTGGTTTCCCCCTCAGTGCCCGGCCATACAAAACCGAGCACAATATTTCCATCCTGCTCTTCTGCCCCAATAGCCCCAAACTTAAACCGCCCATCAATAAGGGTTTTTGCCTCACGGTCATGCGAATCTTCCCGGGTAGTGTTCCCTTCAGGTTTGGGGTTGAGAATAGTTACCGATCTGCCATCTTTATAATGAACCCCGAACATAGGCGCAGGTAACCTATCTTCCCGTATCCAGGTTTGTAACCCTGCTTCGCTCCCGCCGATAGCGGCTTTGGTAATATGCCCGGTACTGCCATAGATCATTCCTGGCGCAAAGTAGTTTACATCGCCCCTCTTTTGTTTCTGTTGGTTGATGAACTTTATTGATGACAGAAAGCCCCCGGTGGAATTGCCCCCGACCTTTACTTTACGTGAGAGGCGCAGCAACTCATCAACTATTTCCCATTTATCCGCAACCTCAAAGAATACATCGCCGGCTTGCAATAGCGCCCGGCCTGTAAAACCATTATTTTCTTTTTCAATGCTTTCATAGCCAACAGACTTGTCTGCTATGTTTAACGAATCCTTATAGATTTCAAATGCTACCGGGTTGGGCTGAGAAAGTGAAGATAAACCGGCATCGTTTATGTAAATTCCCCATTGGTTATTTGAACCTTTTTTTAATGATACACCCGCACCAGTGGATAATTTACCTATGGATACATCGCTTTCTGTTGACATAACCCCTTGACGGGCAGAAGTGCAACTTATATGAAAGCTTGTGGTTATCAGGCTTAAAAGTAGGATTGAAACTGTTACTACCCTTTTTATCATCTATTATTTTTAATTGGTTATTTTTTAGTTACTTTTTTGGACTTCGGATTTATTACTTCGCTGCTTATTTTAAGGCCATCTTTTTAAAATTATCCATGGTAACCCAGAACTCGCCCTTATCGCCACTCCAAAGCAACAAGCTTTTCCTGCCTTTACCGTCATCATCACAAACCGCAACATCCAGTCCTAACTCTTGTCCGGATTGAAAGTCAGAACCAGGGACAGCAAACGCAATTTCCATTAAATAGCCTTTTTCTGTTTTTTTCGTAACCACCTCGCCATGCCATTGTTCTTTAAACGCTGAATTCTGTTCGGCATTAGTATAGTAAACTCCCTTAGAGTCGTCTACAAACACCTTAGGCGGTCTACTGGGCAAAAACTGCATTTCATAGCCCCGCATCTGTTTTCCAATCCTGTCCTCAAATGTATTGTCAGCTCCAATCCCGGTAATCCTGCTTCCCCCAGAACTTTCAGGATCAACATAGATCTCAATACAATCATTCAGCCATGCATATTGCTGATCAAAGTTTGATAGTGTATCGTCCTTCACTTCAAACAGAAAGAACAGTTTCTCATCATGGTGGGCAGCCCTCCAATTGAAACTTAAATCATCATTTCCTTCCCATTGTGCTTCTGTAAGTCCCTGCCCAATCCATAAATGCCCCCTTCCTTCAACTTTTATGGGCGATATTGATTGCCAGTCTTTTATATTTCCGTCAACAACAATCTTACGGTCAGCTATTTCGTAATCATCATGCTGTTGTCCCTTTTTTTGAGAACATGCCGCAAAAAATGTACTTATAACCATTAAACTAATTACTCTTATAATCATTGAAATATCTTAACTGATAAATTCGTTTGGAGTTTCATACAGAAACATGTTATCAGGCATATAACCTTCTTCAATTTTAATTAGTTTAAAGGTTCGACACTACCTGTTTTCACTCATTTTTTGATACTCTTTTAACTTTTATGGAGAACAAATAATTCTGTAATGTATATCTGTGCAAAGATTTGTTTAATCCGAACTAATTATAAATCCTGAAAGCTTGTCTTGAACAAGTTCCATTATGCCCTAATTCTTCTTTTCTTTTCGGGGAAAGATTTCTTTTCTATTTCTGAAATGATCAGAATAAAGAACCTCTTCTCTGATTGTATGAGAGGCTCTGAACATCCTTTCCAACTCCGATGAATTCAGGCTTTTATCAAGACATGATTTTATGGGGTACAACCCAAAAGACAATGTGCGGATGAACAGGATCTATGAATATTTGATGTCTGATTTTATAAAAAGTTTATTCCAGCCATACAAATTGTGTAAATGCACCGTTGGCAGCAACATCCCACACTTCAAGCCTTACCCACTTTCTATCTTTAAGCGCCGCAGGGAAAGTAAACTGCTGCTTTCCAAAAGCCTGGGTTTTATCGAGGTTTACTCTTTCGCGATAAACCCGGTTGCCATCGCCTGAAATAATTTCCGCGAAATTTAATGGAAAGGTCCAATCAATTTCAACTTTGATCTCTGCCTTACCACGGTTATCCAGTTTAACGGTTTCACCTGAACTTTTTCCATTCACCGTAAAACCTCCGGGAAGCAGCACCTCTCCTGTTGACACAAAGAATTTGCCTTTCTCCATTGCAGTCAATACAGGTTGCCATCCTTCTTTAAATTCCGGAAGTTTATCAAGCTGCAGGTAGTTGATGTTCATATGGCCATAAATTTCATAAGTTGGTTCAAGCCTGAACAGGTCGGCTTCTCCAATTGCATATTTTTTATGGCCCCAATTGGCCATATCATCCATTACGTCTAATACCCGTTTACCCAACCGGGGCTGTGACAGATCCGCAGGGATCGCCTTCCATGCAGCACCAAAAAAACGATCGGAATGATAAAATTTTTCATCTTTATATTTGTCCGGGAAACCTGTAGAGCCTTTTGTCCTGGCATGGGCAGTCCACGCCAGGCCCTTTTCCAGTTCCAGCAGTTTTAACATTTCTTCCTTATTGCTTACCCGGTAAATTTTACCATATTTGGGATGCACCTCAACAAAAGGCTCGTTTGGCTGCCGGGACATGATCCAGTACACAGGCTTAGGGAAAAGGTTCATCCAATGCCCACCCAAAAACCTATTGGGCTCTTCGCCGGGAAGCATTAAAAAATCACCGCTTGAAAGCCTTTCACACTCTTCGAACATTGTTTGATATTCGAACAATCTTTTAGGGGGCTGGTTTACATACTCATGCCCGCCACGGAATAAATGGAACTCGCCCAAGTGCATAATATTTACACCTAAATTTTTCAAAGCTGTAACATGGCCGGGAATTTCCGGCAATGGCCTATGGGTTAAAACATCATCAACATGTTCTGTATGAAAATGGCTGGCCATTGTTTTGTAACCTGAAAGAGGTTTGTAAGCATCATCATGTGTGAACTTTTTTACCTTTTCAAGCACCTGGCCATCTTTATCAGTGCTTAACACACAAAAAAAGCTTAAGCGTTGTTGGGTGCCGGGTGGGGCATTGAACCACGGCACAAAGCGCAGGTCGCCCATCAACTCCTGTCTTATCCCAATTCCATAACCAGAAATCATGTCCCGGTAATTACTGCCATACCAGGTATACTTTAGGTTATAGGCATTATCCATGGGATAAAAATATTGATGGGGAGGGGGAAATATGGCAATACTCCCCCCGTTGCTTTCCCCAATGATTGTACGGTACTTTACAGCAATATTCTTGCTTGCTTCTTTAGCCTTAGCTTTCGCGGATTGTAAAACATTCTCAGGATCGGACCAGAAAATTTCTTTCCAGATTTGTTCTTTACTTACCAATCCCCCATCATAGACAATGGCAACTGAATCTCTTTGAGTTGACATTACTGCCGCCACATTTAACAATGGGCTGCCATTATACAAGGTTATTTCCATGGTTCCGGAAAATTCCCCTGCCCTCGCATCAGAAAGTATTATTTTAGTCCTGGAACCCTGGCTGATTACTTTCGCATCCCGTTTATCCAGTATTACAGCATAAGCTTCATGAGGCAGATAACCGGTTATATCAAAAAATATATTCCAGCCACTTGCCGTTGTAAGGTCCCTTTTCCCAACTGTAAGCAGAAATTCCGGGTTGAGGTTGGCTGCAATTTCAGTGAAGTTTTCTCCTTTGCCCATTAGGATTTTGCTGAAAAGTGGCTCTCCTTTTTTCAGGTTAATTATTATTTTTCCATTCTCATTTTCGCCAACCGGCCAAACAATATTGAGTACATCATCATCAACACCAACTTTTGCACCACCTTTTTTGTCATAACCTGCCAGGTCTACCGGTGTTTGAGCCAATGAAAGTGTGCTGATGAACACAAAAACCAACCAAATACTTTTCTTCATTGTTTCTTGCATTAAAGTTTCAGTAAAACCAAACCTATTTTCACCAACCTGAAACTTGCGCCTGGAAATCATAAAAATAGAATCACATATTTAAATTCAATAGCGTGCTAAACGCTGAAAAAAGAAAGGGAGTTTTTTTAACTCAAAGTTTAGCTTTGAGGTGCACAAAACAGAACCATTTCCCGATGGTGAATATAACGTTGTTTTCACAAATTATTTCAAAGTTGGATCGTTCCAGATTCAATAAGCTTTCTTTGAGCAAAAGAACAGATAAGCACAATAAGGGTATACTAGCTGGACGCATTTAGTCTCCATGCGGTTCTGTCAATTCGCTAAAAGCCAATCGGTACGTGATATTAGTAACGGGCTGCGTTCGGCTACAGGTAATTTAAATCATCAAGACAATTGGGTTGGCAATACGAAGGTCGTTTATATCGGTAAGCGGGTAACAACACTGGGACGGCAACATTATTCTCCAGGTTAAAACAAATACATCCAGTTCCAAGTCTCCACATCAAATTTCCTCTTTCCAACCACTTTGTAACAGTTTCCATAGGCTTTTTGGCTAAGCAAATTTCTGAACGCCGTCCTTATCTGCAAGGCGGCTTCACTGCGTTCCGCTTGTTTTTGGAAAAAAATCTCCACACTTGCACAGGCTGGCCAATTACTTGATATAGCGGTATTGGATCATATTATTTTGACAGCAAAAGGGTATCTTTCGTTCACGGATGAAGGGCTGATGTAACCCTATCGCTGTCCTGAATTATAACGAATATTGGCGATGGTGCCTTTTGCGGCGCCTTAAGTGCCTAATAGGTTCTGAATTCTGAAATTCTGCTACAATTGTCCACGGGAATTTTAATATTAGTATTTTAGTTCTAGTGAATGGCCTTACGTTAAAGGCTCCGGTTAGCCCTGACATTCGAGATTAACAAAAAAATAAAAATAGACCAGTATGTTTAAACGTATCAAACTTCTTGGAGCAGTACTTTTATGCACGATCATAGCTGCCTGCAATCAAACCGACTCTGCGAAAACAGCTTCAAATGAATCCGATACAAAATACGTGCTGGTTATCCACGGCGGTGCGGGAACTATCCTCAAAAGTAAAATGACGCCGGAAAAGGAAGCAGCATACACAGCAGCCCTGACAAAAGCTTTGGAGACAGGCTACGCGGCAATAAAAAGCGGCAAAACAAGCCTCGATGCTGTTGAGGCAACCATTCATATTCTGGAAGATTCTCCGCTTTTTAACGCCGGAAAAGGAGCCGTCTTTACAAATGAGGGCAAAAATGAGATGGACGCTGCTATAATGGACGGGAGCAACCTCATGGCGGGATCGGTTGCGGGTGTAACAGTGATAAGAAACCCCATCAGTGCCGCCAGGGCAGTCATGGAAAAATCAGAGCATGTGATGATGGCCGGAGCAGGAGCTGAAAAATTTGCCAAACAGGCCGGGCTGGAAATCGTCGATCCATCTTATTTCTTTACTCAAGACCGCTGGGACGGACTTCAGAAAGCGATCAAAGAAGACTCGACTAAAAGCTTACTTGACCATGGAAATAAAAAGACGTACAAACTGGGCACAGAAAATAAGGACTATAAATTTGGTACTGTAGGATGTGTAGCGCTTGACAATAAAGGGAACCTTGCTGCAGGAACATCTACCGGAGGTATGACCAACAAAAAATATGGCCGAATTGGCGATGCTCCTATCATTGGCGGGGGGACGTATGCGAACAATAATACAGCGGCTATTTCAGGCACTGGCTGGGGCGAATTCTACATCCGCTCTGTAGTTGCCCATGATATATCAGCGTTGATGGAATACAAAGGAATGAGCGTTGCCGAAGCATCTAAAACTGCTTTGGATAAAATGGCCAAACTCGGCGGTACCGGAGGCCTTATCGCCCTGGATAAAAAAGGTAATATGGCTATGCCATTCAACACTGCAGGCATGTACCGTGGCAGCATTACATTCGGTGGAAAAATTGAGGTTCTTATTTATAAATAACAGAGAGTTTGTGCTTAACGGGATCGCTGTAACAGACATTTTTTTCTTGCATTTCTCTACAAAAAAACATACATTGTATTGACCGGCGCAAAGCTATATAACGGATTGAATCTGGTCAAATTTAGCTGCCTGCCACAAACCGTAAATCTGAGGTTTTCTCTGGATTTCAGGTAATTTTCTTGAAGTGATTTAACTGAAAGGAAATACCGCCAGATACCAATTTCCCGTCCTGTATCTCATCTTAAAATAATTCACCCTGTTGGAGGAAAGGCAGGAGAATTGTTATTACTTCGTTCGTAGCAGTTCCGGGAAGGTTCCGGGACAGTTCCGGGACACCTTCGGGAATTGCCCGAATGCATGCCGGATGTTTTCCGTATCTTTCTCTCATCTGGTATAAAGAAGGTACAGACTTTTTCCGTTCGATTCTAGAACGATAAGCGAATGGGAGTGAGGAAATTTGATAGAGGAAAATGTAACTTTTTAGGCGGAACTTTCGTTAAAGTGAAAATAAGCAATTTTATTTTATAACCAAAAAAAGTAAAAAATATGGCACGACTTAACCGGGGCCCAAATGGCCCTCCTTCCGGCAAATTCGGAAGTGTTATTGGCAGCAGCTGGAGAGGAATCTATTACATAAAGGGCTTACAGAAAGAAATAAAAAAAGCCCGCAGCCCACTGCAAATCGCACAGCAAAATAAGTTTGCAGTCGCTGTGAAATTTCTTAATCCGGTAAAATCACTTTTAGATATCGGATTCAGCCGCATAAACCCGGGCGGGGCAACAGGCTATAACATGGCGATTAGTTATACCGTTCAAAATTGTATTAAGGGGAATGATCCTGATTTTGAGATCGACTACCCCTCAGTAGTGTTCTGTACAAAAGGGAAACTCACCCTTCCCGAAAACATTCAGATGGAATTAAATGGATTGAACTTGAAAGTGAGCTGGCACAACATTAAAGGCAATAGATATTCTTCTCCCGGCGACCTGGTTGAAGTCCTGATCTTCGATCCTCAATCCAAAACATTTCAAGCGGGTCCTGACGGAAGTCTGCGCAATACCGGCGAGCTGACTGTCAGCATTGAGAAACACTTTCAAGGCAGTGTAGCGCATGTATATTTATACCTGATAAGGGGATCAGTTCTTGAAAAGAAAGAATGGTCAAATAGTGTGTACCTGGGACCGGTGAAATTCAGAGACTAGCAGACATCTTAACACGTTGCAAAGCAAAAAGGGAGCAAGATTAAATCCTGCTCCCTTTTGTATGTAGCTGAATTACTATTAGTTAATAGTAATCGTTCCAAGATCTTTAGTAGATCCGGTAACCACAACTACATCGGTAATAGTTTTTGCAACATACGGGGTAACCGTCGGCTTGATTTCAACCTTATAAGTTCCTGCAGCAACTCCCGGGAACCAGAATTTTCCGGTTGCATCAGAAATAGTACCAAGAGTATCCGTTCCGGCGATTGCGTAAATTTTCGGGCTTGAAGCAGCCGGGCTAATCATACCGGTGATCGATCCTGAA
The DNA here is from genome assembly GCF_037719425.1 of Daejeonella sp. GTDB lineage: Bacteria > Bacteroidota > Bacteroidia > Sphingobacteriales > Sphingobacteriaceae > Daejeonella. The sequence continues at coordinate 12,692 of NZ_JBBJNI010000091.1, forward strand.
ACTGCATTAGGGATCGCGCGGATAACAGGCTTAAGAATGTACTTACCGTTTCCAGTTTGGACAATAGACTTAGCCGCATCAAAATCCAGCAGCATAGTGTAAGCTACACCTGCCTCCAGAGTCTCGTTAACTTTTATCTTCACACCCGACGACTGGCCGCTTGGAGTAGTTAAAGGATAAGTGATACCATTGATAACTACAGTATTTCCAGTATCATTTAAAATTAACCTTACTTCCTGCAGTCTGCCGGACGGGATATCCTGAGAAGCAATCAAAGTATCCTTACCCATCCGAAACCTCAGAATGTTAAATGGAGTAGCGTTTACTGCGATCGTAGACTCTCCTGACGAAGATAGTACCTTGACTTCCTTCACATTTAAAAAGATTGCGTCATAAGCGCCAGGCCCATCGGTAAGCCTTACATTAACCCTGGTCATTTCAGACCCGCTGTCACTTTTATTACATGCACTAAAGCCTATTCCTAGACCTAAAAATGCTACAATCAATAATTTTTTCATTTTCTCTTATTTTTAAAGGATGTGCTGATGTAGTCCAATAAAAGTGCCTAGATGGGAAACTTCGGCGCAAACCATGTTTGGCACGTATAATGCTCATTATGAACTTATAAAACTTAATCAACTAAATATTATGAAACTATTAAAACTGTACTCTTATATGGTCATATTGGCCACCATGGGGATCATTACAAGCTGTACCTCAAGCAGCACTACCAACGAAGACAAGCAAGAGGTTAGTTCTATGGACTCGGTATCTAACGAGCTGGAGAAAACAAATAAAGAGCTTGAAGAAGAAGCTAAGAAAGTAGAAGCTTCTCTGGAAAAAGTAGACAAGGAATTTAACGAATCAAAATAAGATCATGAAAACGAACATACTAAAGATCAGCATTCTTCCATTAGTGGTTGTAGTGGCATTGTCTCTTGCAGATTTTCAACAAGGAAAGGAAAATAAGGGGAACGGGAACAAGTCTGAGGAAAAGGGTAACCAGAGTAACGGGGGACAAGTCAATAAAGGAAATAATAATCCCGATAACTCCGGACAGGGCAATAAGAACCGTGGACAAGCGGATAATGGTAAAGGCACTCCGCAGGGTAACAAAAGTAATGGTCAGGACAAACGCGATGATGATAACCAGGGCAACCGTGGTGATAAGGGCGGCAAGGGAAATAGTAAAAATGACGATTCGCGCGGCAAATCAGACAATGACAAGGGCATGTCTGAAAATGATAAGGGAAAAGGCAATAAGGATAAAAATGTGAGTGAAGGAAATGACAAGAATGGAAAGGGTAATGGCAAATCACGTAAGGAAAATATCCAGTGGGACAGGGATGAAAATGTTAATTGGGGATTTGAAAATTATTCTAAACGCAAACGTCCGGGAGATTTCAAAAAAGTAACTGTATGTCATAAGACCGGCGACGGTGATTACCCGGTTATGATTAACGTATCTGAGAATGCCTTAAAGGCACACCTTAATCATGGTGATCAGGTAGGGAACTGTACTGGAAATTATTCCAGCCGCTGGCCTGCTGATATCCTAAGAACCAGGGAAAACGTATATAACAATTATCAAAATACATGGGAAACTATGTCATACAGCGAAGCTTTGGTACGCTTTGCAGCCGATAAATTGTTAGGTATTAAAAGCTCCTTACAGACTCAAAGATCAACATTAACAGCTGACCAGATCCAGCGCCGCGAAGCTGCGATCATGGATCTGCAGAACAATGTAAATTCTTTGGAAAATCAATTGGCTGTCAGCAGACAGCGTACCTCAGGATTGAATATTAATATCAACCTGTAAGCAATTGCGCTAAGCGCGAGAAACTCGTTTTAAGGTATAATGAATTGAATGGCCGCTGCAAAAGCAAGCGGCCATTTTTACGTTAAAAAAAAGAAGAATTTATGTAGCTTTATTTCATCTGTTGCGTATACCAGTGAAATGTTAAAGAACCTGCGTCTATTTGGTCTTTTTTTGGTTCTTTTAACCACGGGTTATACGGCTTTTGGGCAGAGTCCCCCTGTCATTACCGTTGATCTCTCGGGAGCCGCGGACACTTCCGTTACTATTACAGACATCAGCCGAAGCGGAAGTGTATGTGCTAGTCCGGGCGGTGAGCGATGCATTGTCTTCAATATTATATTGAATTCAGGGTCCGACATTCTGAATTTTGATGTAAAAAACCCCGGCCCTCCGGGTGGTGCTTTCTACCGAATTGACTGTGCTACCTCTTCCTCTTTAAATACTCCGGTCTGTATAACAGGAAAAACCTCTGTCAGTATTTCATTTTGTAAAAGCGGGAATGACCGGCCAAATTACACAATAACCGCTACCCGAACAGTCAAAGCTTCTGATGATCTTAAACTCCGACAAGGTTGTTCAGGCACAATGAGTGTGACCGGGCTACAACCAGCCAGCGTAATCTGGACGTCCATTTTCCCCGGTGCCCTGGGATTTTACAACTCCTACTTAAGTCCGGCTTCAGGCTCGTCGACAACGACCGTAACTCCCCAAATAGGTGCA
>NZ_JBBJNI010000091.1:15243-16460 GCF_037719425.1 Daejeonella sp.
ACCAAACCACCGTGTGTACAGGTACAAAAAGCGACACTGTCAGAGTTTATACATCTCCTCCCCTTACAGTTGCTATTAGTCCCTCCAATCCGGTGATCTGTTCAGGAGCCAGCGTAACTTTGACGGCCACCCCCAGCGGAGGGTTGCCTGGTTATACCTATTCGTGGGATAACGGTGCCACTACGCCTTCGATAACAGTGTCCACCCCGGGTACGTATACTGTCTCGGTTATGGATCAGCTAAGCGGTTGCCCGCCCGCCGTTCAGCAGGTTGTTGTGGGAGCTTCGCCCACGCCCGCGGCCCCCACCGCATCAGGAACTACCATATGCACGGGGGGCACCGCAACTTTAACGGCAACGGGTCCCGGCGGGACCTACAGTTGGTATAGCGCGTCAACAGGGGGCACCCTGCTTGGAACAGGGGCGAACTTTACCACCCCCGTGTTAACGGCGAATACCACTTACTACGTGGAAACTCTGCTCGGATGCGTCAGTGCCCGAACGCCGGTTACCGTAAGCGTGACCGCGCCTCCCCTGGCGCCAACTGCGGCGGGAACAACAATTTGTGCCGGAAGTACCGCAACTTTGACAGCAACTTCCCCGGGAGGAACATATCAATGGTATAATGCCGCGTCGGGAGGGACACTCCTCGCTACATCGGATTCCTATACTACTCCTGCATTAACTGTAAATACTACCTATTATGTTCAGACCACGGTTAACGGCTGCCCCGGTCCAAGAACCGCGGTAGCTGTTACGATAACTCCACTTCCGGCAGCTCCAACCGCCCCGGGAACGACAATTTGTACAGGTAATACAGCAACTCTAACAGCAACGGCGCCGGGCGGTACCTACCAGTGGTACGACGCCCCCACCGGGGGCAACCTGCTGGGAACATTGGCTTCATACACGACTCCCAGCCTGACCGCAGCTGCTACTTACTACGTTCAGGCGACCGTGAATAGCTGCACAGGTCCCAGAACCGCGGTGACAGTCAATGTCAATCCACCGCCTGCGGCCCCAACCGCGTCGGGAACAACTATTTGCTCCGGCAGCACTGCTACGCTAACCGCGACTGCACCCGGGGGAACGTATAGCTGGTACACTGCCTCATCTGGTGGAACACCGGCGGGAACAGGAACAAGCTTTACCACACCCGTACTAACAGCCACTACTACTTATTACGTGGAAACTTTATTAGGATGCGTTAGTTCTCGT
>NZ_JBBJNI010000092.1:0-16394 GCF_037719425.1 Daejeonella sp.
TTGCTGAAAACCATTTCCATAACAGTTCTTTTGCACTTTGATGGCTGTAGAAGTCAAAAAAATGCTCCGGCTGCATTGGGCTACCGTGCGATAGAATTTTCGGCGATGTCTCCATTTTTCAAAGCAATGGAGCCTATTCAATAGAAGGGACCGGAAAATAGTATAGGGCCGGAAACCCACCTGTCTGATGTAACGTGGCTCTGGTAAAGCCGCCAACTATCGTTGGTCCCCACAAAAGACATAAGCGGGCGCCGGCCCTATAATATAAATATAGGGGTCGGACGCTTCACTTACACTTGCGGGGCAAAATTTACCAGATTTCGTTGCAAGGCTCGTAAAATGTAACTTAAGTTGCTAAAAGCTACATATTTAAAATATTGGTTTTCTAAACATTTTTAATACGTACAGCTAAGATAATAAAAATTTAGAATTTCTAATGAAAACTTTAGTTAAAATATAGATATATTCATATTTTATATTCCTGGAGCATACTGATGTAAATTCATTTCAAAAATTACGTTGAAAGAGAAATTTACATATACGAAGCTGGGCGTATTCTTAGCTAAAAAGTCGGTCAATAGAGCAGAGATATCGAGGAAGACCGGATTAAGCGAAGCACGTTTAAGTCTTCTTTCAGGCAAAAATACTTCAAAACCCCGTGCTGATGAAATATATCTAATAGCTTTAGCAATAGATGTTGACCCAGCAGAAATTTTGAATTACCTTTTCAATGAACTAAAGCTAAAAGAATAGTTATCAGACATTCATCTTGATTTCAGGCTGGAGTCGTCGTGGTGGAATAATTCATCATATGATTACGAAAAATATTCAACCTTAATTCGGTAGAATCCATAAGCTAGATATATCGAAACATAGTCCGTTTCCGTCTTATCAACAGGCATTGCGTCTATTAATTCATCAAGCTTTTTAATTGTAGCTGTCACTTTTTGGCACATGGAGGCGCTTTTTTTTACCAGGAACCAGTTCTGCCACTCTGTCCCAGGTTTTGGGCTTTTCCTGATCATTTGCAAATAATATTTTACTGAAGAATTGTGGAGACCTCATTCGTGATAGTCTTTGGAGCTGTATTGAATGAAATTTGGTCAAAAATCATGCAAAATATTGCTAGTAATTTTTTAACTTTGTTACGGAGGCAAATGTTATGGCAAAATTAGAAGAATTGAAAAGTCACCTTAGGAAAGGATCTATCTATAAGAGAGATGAGCTACAGAAGTGGTCGAAGTCAATAGACAGACATCTTTCTGAACTTACAGGGGAAGGCACTTTGAAGAAGGTTGGTCCGGGTCTATATCATTTTCCAAAGAAAAATGCATTCGGTTTTGAACCTCCGGCAGACGAGTTGCTCATCAGAAAATTTTTAGACGATAGCAGTTTTCTGCTCACTTCCTTTAATTCCTTTAACGCGCTGGGGCTTGGAACTACCCAGATGTACAATAAACAGATTGTTTACAATCATTTGCGCAGCGGAGATATCCGATTGGGTAATAAATTGTTCAGTTTTAGAAAAAGATCGGCCTTTCCCGATAAGCCAACTAAGGAGTTTTTGGTAGTTGACCTTATTAATAATTTGGAGTCGCTTGCCGAGGATCAGCCTAAAGTACTTGAAAAGGCTTTGAAAAAAGCGACGAGTATGGACCAGCGTTCCTTAGAATATGCGGGCGAGAAATATGGTACCCCCAGGACTAGAAGATTACTGGCCACACTCTAATCAACTGTTTAACCGATATAAGCAGCATGTTTCTACATCACCGAAAGGACTTCAAAAATCTGATAAGCACACTCTCGGCTGAGACAGGTATAATTGAAGCTCTAGTTGAAAAGGATTACTGGATAATGCATGTACTTCATGGTTTAAATAGCCTCGGCCTCGAATTTGAACTTAAAGGCGGCACCTCACTTTCAAAGGGGTTTAAAATCATTGACCGATTTTCAGAAGATATAGACCTGCATATCACTCCGCCAATGGCGTTTGTTGACCAGACCGGGATTAAAGTCAATGAAAACCCTAAATCCGCTAGCAAAAGTATCGTTGCAAACAGGATGCGATTCTTTGATTGGCTGGCTGATAACATTATTATCGATGGTATTGAGGCAGAACGTGACACTGACTTTGACGATAAGGACGGGAGGAACGGTGGCATCAGATTGAAATACAATGGGTTTTTTGGATCGGTTCCTGGAATTAAGGATGGCATTTTACTTGAGGTTGGATTTGCAAAGGTTACCCCGAACGAAAAGATTGATATCAGTTCATGGATGTATGATAAGGCAACGGAAGTGAATCTGTCTGTTGCCGATAATAGAGCAAAGGGCATTGCCTGTTACCATCCCGGTTATACGCTTGTTGAAAAACTCCAGACAATCGTGACCAAGTTCCGCCTGGAACAGGGCGCGGATGTCGGCGGGCCGAAAGTCAACTTTATGCGACAGTATTATGACGTTTTTAGGCTTTTGCAGCGAGATAATATTCAAGAGTTTATAACAACCCAGGAATATCTGGATCATAAATACTACTGGTTTCCCGAAGTCGATCTTGACATGCCTCTGGCAAAGAAGGAGGCCTTCTTGCTGACAGATGAAAAGATAAGGGAAGATTTTAGAAATCGATATACAGGAACCTCTGGACTTTATTATCTGGGACAGCCTGATTTCGATGAATTGTTGTTATTTATCCAGGCGAATCTGGGAAAATTATAGTTGGTTGCTAAATGGACTAACTTTTCCTAAAGAAATCCTAAAAAGGACTAACTACTTCCGTAGCTAGTCCTCCACTAATAATTGGTTATTGATAAGTTCCGTCTTCAAGTGAGCTTGGGATCATGTTCTCATCGCTTGGTGCTTCGCTACCCTGAAGGTCGAAACGGGCGGTACACTGCCCGGATTCAACGCAGGTGTAATCTACTCCCTGCGTGTAATTATCCGGTATATCTGTCCATACACCACTAATCTTTGCATGAAGATCGCCAACAACGGCTGGTTTAAATGCACTTCCTGTAAAAGCAAGGGTTAAACCCAGGATCAATGCCAGGACACTGAAATTAATTTTTAACGTTTTCATTTTTTGATGTTTTAAATGTTTGCCTACTCTGTTCCAGGTTTTCGGCTTTTCCTGATCATTTGCAAATAATATTTTAATTCAGTTGCTGGTTAACTCACCTCGATTGGTTTCCAGAATTACTCCTGTGGCTGCCAGCACGATAAATATCAGATTAAACACAAAGTGTTGTTCCCAGGATAATGAGCCAATCACTCCACCACAGGAGCAGGGTATGTAATCGAAATAGTTGAACTTAATCAGACCAATGTAAATCGTAAAGGAGATCAGCAAGCACAGACTTAGAAAAGTCCCATATAACCTGGATTTACCGAAGAGAAGTAACGCTGCTGTGAACAGTTCAATTAAAGGAACTCCCCACACAAGAATCTCTTCAAGCCAAGAAGGAAGAGCCTGATTCAACATCTCACGGCGGCTGGTTTGATAGTCCGATAATTTGCTAACCGCAGCATAGGTCCAAAGTAATATTAATAAGGAATTAATACTCGTCAGACTTATTTGAAAGAATTTACCATTCATACGGTAAATGTACTAGTGCCGTTAGGCCATTATTTGTCCTGCGGAAGATTAATTAAAAATTTCTTTAAAGCAGGGGAGTAATTTATCGAAATCCCCTTGTTACGCAGATGACTAAGCATCCGCTTAACAGTCCGTTCACTGCAGTCAAAACTTAATGCGATTTGTGATAAAGAGAGAAGCCTCCCTTTGGATGCCAGCTCTACCAGGTAGGCCAGTCTTTGTTCATATTTAACATAATCCATTTTCCGCCGGGTCATAATCAGGAGTTGCGGAAATGAAATTGAGGACTAAAAGCTAACTTGTCTAATCCGTTAGGTTTTAAATTAGTCTTAAATGTTATTGCATTTGTCCCCGCATTAATCAGTACCGTCTTTAGGAGGCTTGCGTTTTCCGAATCTGAAAAAAGTTCCCAACCTTTTAACGATATTCCTGATCCCAAAAGTGTTAATGCCTGTACCGTATTTGGATTTGGGAAGAAGATCAAAAACAGAGATCTCTAAAATATCTGCGATTTCATATATACGGCTAATCGTAAGCTCCGTCTCTCCGCGTTCGATCTTCGAATATGCAGCTTGTGAAATACTTAAGTCAAAGGCCATCGCTTCCTGGCTAATACCTTTCCGTTGGCGCTGTCTCCGTATTTCATCTACTATTGTAATGTCTTTCATAGGATAATTAATTAAAATTAATATAAGCAGTGGTACTAATTTACAACTTCAGGTTGTCGCTTGTATCCCTGCATAATCAGATTTTAGACTTAATTCTTAATCATGAGAAGAAACCTAATTTATGTGTTATGAGATGCATGTCTGATGAGGAACTGGATCAAATGCCTGGCGCGGCAAGCGACTGCTTGACTTCTATCGCCCTAACGGCTTCCGTGGGAGGGCTGTTTGGAGGTGTAGGTGCAATCGTTGGTGCTGCAGCTGCGGCTACCGGTCCAAACTGCCTTTCCTGGTGGTAAAATAAGGGGTCAGCTAATGACCCCTTATTACATGATCATCGCCCATAAATCAGGATACAAAAGTAGGGTTGCTATCAAACCCCCAGCACCTCCCCCCAGGTGAACGCTAAAATCAACCCTACCGTGGTTAAATTTCCGGGTGTATATAACCAGTACACTAACTGGATTGGGTTAACCGGAATATCCGCGACGACGTCAAGCCTCCTATTGCCTATGTTCATGGAGAACTCTTTGGTGTCGGCGGCGTAACCACTGCAACTGATAACCCCAGAGGTACCCGAAGCATGTCAGCAGAAAATCGCGCAAAAGGCAAAGGGCAATGGAATACATACGATTTAGTGTGCGTTGACGGTGTTATCAAGCTCTCGGTAAATGGCAAGTTTGTGAACGGGATCAGCAAATCGACACAAAAGAAAGGATATATCTGCCTCGAAGCTGAGGGTGCCGAGATCGAGTTTCGCAATTTTAAACTGATTGAGCTCGCACCGGGCATTACTTCCGCCGAACAGGCTGCCGCATTGCTTCCTTAATAACCTTCTGCTGACTTTTCCTTCCGATTTCATAAATCTGGATGGTACAGGCTTTGCATTTAAATCAATAGGTATCTAACTGATAATGATTACTTATGATTTATTTAAAACACCAAAGCCATGTTCGATATATATCTCTCAGAAACCGGCCACAGTGGCTTGTTCTCAGCTAACACACTACTGGGAGCAGTAGGGAGCCTTTCTTTCCGGTATAGCGGCCCTCACAGCCTGGTAGTTACTTCACTTGAAGTAGAACATAGTATTAATCTAAGGCCTATAGCTTACGAACTCCTTGATTCCCTCCACCGCTACGCGTACGATAACGACTGCTCACTTAGCTTCCGCTGTCCTAAAGCTAAGGCGATAAATGACCAGCAAATCGCACAGGAATTAATGCAACTATCTCTGCGTCAGGGTGCGGCTGCGTAATTGGAGGAGGTTTTTATCAACAGAATGGAGGTTATTAACATTCGGTTGGTTGGTTGTCCGTTGTTAGTTGGTTAGGCAAAGCGTCTAGTCCACCCGACACAACCAACAACGAACCAACCAGCACATCTGTCAGATTACCCCCTCACAATTGTCCTTTTCCACCCTGCCTGCTCCCGGCCACAAGTTCTACATTTAGTTATTCAATAACTTAAACAAGACGATCATGGATTCAGTAAGCACGTACCTTAACTTCCAGGAAACTACGGAAGAGGCATTTAATTTTTACAAATCGATATTTGGCGGTGAGTTTACCACCGATATCATGCGCATGGGCGATGCGCCGGCTCAGGCTTGGTGACGACACGGCTTTTGCTCCAGAGATTATCGAGTTCCCTGGTCTTTCAAAATCAGTTCCCTGGCTTTTTCTAGTAGCTCATCTCTGCCTGATTTAATTCCAATTAAGGTTGGCTTGATGGGGACGTCTATTTTAACACCTAACCGTTGAGTCTCTGTACCATCCGGATAATATATTCCTATACCCGATATCTTGGTTTGAATCCCTCCTGGTAGTGTGATTGACGAAACATTGCCGTCAGCTCCAGCTGTTGTACTGCCGATAACGACAACATTGGGAGCACTCTGGAAAGCCATTGTAGTATACTCTGCACTGCTTTGGGTCTGTTCATTTACAATAACAACGACTTTTCCCGTATAAGCTTCACTCAGCCCCCCTCCATTTCTAAGAGAAGTGCCAAATTTAATCAGCCCAGGCTTCCCGGCATCTCCTACAGTAAATTTGACAAAAGGGGTGGATTTCGATTTAATATATTGCCCAAATGTAAACGGCATAAACTCTGTCGGATAACATCGCATATCCACGATAATCCCCTTAGTTGAACTAAACAATTTCTTGATTGCTGGTAAATCCTGGTTTTTGTATTGTGCAGGAAATAAATATCCGATATTATCTTCCAAAAGATAATAGCCGGGTTTACCGGGATTAGGGATGTAGTCGATAGTACTGTTCACCGCCTTTATATCGATAGATGGTAATGAAAGTTTCATTATTTTCGCATCCCTGATAATATCAAGGTGAAATTCAGCGTCATTAGTTCGAAGTAAGTCGTTTGCCAGATCCCGAAGCTGAGTTGGATAATTTGACGCGGGAGTATGGGGCAGATATTCTTTTATCAGGTCCTCCACCGTCCTGCCGTTTATACCCGAAATGACATCGCCTATCATTACTTTCTCCCTGATCTTAAGGGTGTCGGAGTAAAACGCAGTTACAGTAAGTTTATCTTCAATGAATTTTGCCTGGAATGGCAAACGTGATTTACCTTTAATTTCGTGAAGATATTTATTGCCCCAAATACCAGCATGAGTATCGTGTATACGCGCAATTAATTCCAGCGCTGCAAACGTATAACTGCGTTGATCTTTAGCATCAATAAATATTGGAAGAAACTCGGAAAGTATGGTATTCCAATCCTCCCCAATAAGATGTTTATAAGGGAAATAATACTGGATCATGTTCCAATACCGGTACAGGGCCAGGATCCTGAACCCAACATCCGGAGCAATCATTGAAGCATAGGCATCCTCATTTTTAAATTTTGGATTTCCTGCTCCGCCCTCGAATGTAATAAAATAATGATCCCCCCGTCGTTCAGCCTTCTCTACCTCCAATAATTTTTTACTTAGAGCATAGCCAAGGAGTTCATGGTCTTCAACCCACTTAAGATCTGGTCTTAATTTAATATCAGTTTCTTTAATTTCCTTTTCTTTTCCTGCAGGCCTGAGTTTACCTAAAGCATTAATAGCCGAAAGTATATGGTCATTGCGCTCTTCTTTAGTTTTACTATTGATCACTCCCGGAAGGATTCTGAAAAGCTCATAATCCCAGTTAACATTTCCAGCAGCGACTTCGGGATGATAATATTTTAAAAATCCCCAAATCTTGCCAAGTACGGTCAGGTCTTCTATGGTGTTTTTTCGGCTATTAGAGAGTACAATTCCTGAGCCTTTATCAAATGTGTGATCAAGAGACGCCTTAAAAACCTTAGCTTCTTTAAGCGGAGTCCAGAAAAGCTCTCTCCCATCAATCTTCAGATCAAGGTTGTCAACCCAAACCTGGCCTGTGCCAGTGTGTAAAGCAGCAACGTAAATGGTCGTAGCTTCCGCAGGTAAGGGTAATTTAACACTGTACCTGGTCCAGTCAATTGTCCCCTGAATTTTACGCTGCTGCATATTGTCAAACTGCAGCGTTCCTTCCTTGCCATCAATGCGAAGCATCAAACCGGCCTGACCGTTCTGTACGTCCTTTAGCTTCAAATAACCGGTAAGTTCTATTTCTTTACCCTGATATTGCGCAGGGATAGAGACGGCTGGGGAGCCAAACTGGCCATTTTCCCATTCACCGGCTGGTTGGATTAGCAGTGAATATCTGCCGGAATACTTTTGGATTGAATCAGGGGTAATTTTGTACCCCTTTCCCCATTGAAACCATCCTGTGGGATATGCTTTGCTCTTATCAATCCCTTCTATCCCTAAATTATAGTCGACCGGAGTCAGGTTAGTTTGGCAATAAGATATTTGAGAGGACCATAAAAATACGGTAATGATTAACAGCGACAGATACTTCATTTAATGTTCCCGGCTTAGGTTTAGACATATAAGGTAGGGAATTTTTTTATCCGGCGCATACATGCCAGTAAATTAAAACGAATCATTTCCCGGATCAGGGTTCTCCCAGTCCGCATCTTCGGACTCTTCTTTCTTAGTTAAACCACTTCCGGGCCCCTGATGGTAAGGAGCCTTCGGGTCGTTGAGCTCACTGCTCGGTTTTGATCCCGGGCCGGTGTACTGGCTCACGTCAAGCCCGCGTTCATCATCGGTAGGCTGGCCGCCAACATAACCAACTGTTTCTTCGGGATGACCGGTCTTTTTTGCCTGAGAAAGCTCCGGATCGTCATTGGAAACTTCTTTCTGCGCTTTCTTCTCCTCTTTTTTTAATGTTTTGGCGTCATTTGCACTTTTGTTTTGTTCGTGAAACTCGCCTCTGGTATGGTTTTCAAAAGTCATGATCGTAGATTTTAATCGTACAATTAAAAGGGTTTTCAGCAACCATTTGTTTCGATTATTTTTCTTTAGAAACCTACAATGACCGGGTAAATAAAAACCACCTGTACTGGTAGATGGGTGGTTTTATTAGAATATTTCGAAGTCTGAAAAAATTGCTTGCGCCTGTCCCAGATTAAACTTTCAGCACCCGTTCAAATTTAATAAGTGATGGTTCCCGTTCCGGTGTATTCGTAACTTGTGGAATTATTAACAGAATACAGTAATCTCACGCTTCCCGTTGCGTTTGCAAACCTACCTGTCCCCCCAGAAAAAATATAATCCTGATAAACAAAGCCCGTTGCTGTATCAATTCCTGTACCGAGAAACGTATAATAAAGTTCGTCGCCGTTTGCTGCCGTTCCAACACCAACAACGGGTGAAATAATTTGGCCGGTAGCTCCATCTATACAAAAACTGGTGGTCTGCTCCTGGCGTCCGAGGTGTGACGAATGGCCTGTTCCAACTGATTGAAATTTAAATGTGCCAGTGCCGCATCCGTTAGGAATGTATGAAATTGTTCCCGAGCCTGAACTTGTTAGTGGCCGGGAAACTTGTGTGCCATTGATATTTTTCGAAGTGCTCATTTGCAGAACTACGCCTTGTGCAGTTTTAAGCAGGAGCGCTTTGTTAGTAATTTCTGAATAAACTTTAAGCGTAAGATCCGATTCTGCCGGACTGAAAGAATCCTGTTTCTTCTGACACGCAGATAAAAATAACAGGGCGAGTGCAAAAATTTTAATCCTTTTCATGATTTAATCGGTTTTTAAGCGTTAACTAAAGATAAATAAATTTGATTCGAATTAAGCAATTTTTAAAACACTCATATCGCTCATATTCATGCAGTCTAACAATAAAAATCATCTCTTTGTGGAAGCCCAGAAACACAATTTTGCAAGAGCCTTCAGCGAAGTTAAAGACGGTCGAAAGATCAGCCATTGGATGTGGTTTATATTTCCCCAGCTTGCTGGTTTAGGCTCCAGTGAGATGGCCCGAAAATATGCCATTCATGATATTTCTGATGCCACGGCGTACCTTGGGGACCCCATTCTGGGTGAAAGACTTGTAAGCATATCCAGGGCATTGCTGGCTCATGGAGATAAGACAGCTTTTGAGATCTTCGGATCGCCTGACGATATGAAGTTGAGGTCGTCTATGACACTATTTAACCTAGTGCCAGACACTGACTCGGTTTTTCAGGACGTTCTCAATTTGTTTTATGATGGTGAACAAGATTCGCGGACATTGGCCTTACTTAATCAGGAATTCTAGTTCCCGAAAAATAAAATTTAAGCAACCATGCTTACCCTTTTATAATAAAGATGAGAAATCCGGCTGCCCGAACGCTTCAAGTAGTGTAAATATTACTGGCAATTAATTGATTTTTAGCGAATTCTAACCAAATTAGCTGCCGTTTGATTATATTAGAGCGACAACCTTTATATAATTATTTCGTATTAACATTGATGGCTTGGGGTTTAGGGAATAGGCTGGTGTTTTTTGCACTTTTATGGAGCATGTTAGCAACTTATGCCCCGGCCTTTTCGCAAAATAGCGATGCAGATAGTCTCAAGACTGAGTTACTTAATAGCCCTCCTGACACTAATCGGATAAAATTATTAACAACCTTAGCATTTCATTATAGGGTAATTGATCGGCAAGCGGCCCTAAACTATCGCTCACAAGCCTGGGCTTTGTCGGAAAAACTTAATTTTAACAAAGGTAAAGGCTGGTGCTATTACCTGGAAGGCGTAGATCTAACCTACCAGAACAAATTTTCACATGCAATCAATGCAGAGGCTAAAGCAATTAATGTAGGTAAGCAGATTGGTGACTACGATCTGGTTAGCAGAGGTTATAATGTGATTGGGATCAATTATCTCAGGTTGGAGGATGACAGCATTGCGATGAGTGCGTTTGCTACGGCTCTGCGCTATATAAATAAATCAAAAGACCAAACGATTAAACCGGCTTTGCTCCTCAATATTGGAAAACTTTACTCTAAGCTGAAAAAGTATCCGGAGGCTTTAGCCTATTTCGATCAGTCGCGAAAGATCTATTCGCGTTGGAATGATTTTTCGGGCCTATCTCTCAACTATATCGAAATCGGGAATATTTACCTGGCTTTAAAGCAGTATGATAATGCAATAAAAATCGGGCATACATCATTGCATGCCGCCCGGCAGGCTGGCTATATTCGGACGAAGATCAATGCGCTCATTCTATTGGGTTCCTCCTATCTCGCTACCAATAACCTGATTAAAGCAAGAAGCCATTTTGAGGAGGCAGCTGATAGTGTGACTCTGACAAATTTGCATGATGAAAAGTTTCGGATTTTTAATGGCTTTGCTGTCCTGGCAGAAAAAGAAGGCAATTATAAAGAAGGATTCTTATACAAAAGAAGAGCTACGATTTTGTCGGATTCTTTATTTAATGCAAACCGCTCGAAACTGATTCTGGAGTACCAGGATAAATTTAAAACAGAGGCCAAAGACACAGAAAATAAATTATTACGCGAACAGCAAAAAGTTGTGCAGAGCCGTTTCCGGCAGCGAAACCTGGTGCTTTACCTTGCCTTTTCAATTTTGGCGGGTTTTGCTGTCTTTTCGTCGATCCTGCTTTGGGGTAACAGACACATTAAGAGAACAGAAGGACCAAATTGAACGGCAGAAGGAAAGTGTAGAACAGCTGAACCAAATAAAAGACAAATTATTTTCCCTTATTGCCCACGATCTGCGAAGCCCGTTTTCATCTATGAAAAGCATGATGGATATGTACGACGAAGGTTCAATTTCAAAGGAGGACCTTGATTTTTTCTTTAAAGAGATACGCAGAGATATTGGCTTTAACAGCCTCCTCCTTGATAATCTTCTTATTTGGGCCAAAAGTCGATTACACGGTTTTAATATCGAACCCAAGCCCTTGTCGGTGGAAAGAATTGCCAACAACATCTTGTACCATTTCAAGAAGCAGCTGGAAAATAAGGGGATATCTATTGTTAAAGAAATTTCCGAAGGGTCAACAGCTCACGCCGATTACGAGATGATAAATACCGTTTTCCGTAATCTCATTGGCAATGCAATAAAGTTTACGCCTAAGAAAGGGACAATTAAAATATTATGCAATTCAGATAATGAGGATCTTCAAATTGTGATTTCCGATTCCGGGATAGGCATATCGGAGGAGAACAAAGATAAGATCTTTCAGGATATTTTCTTTACGACGCAGGGCTTAAATAAAGAAAAGGGCACGGGTTTGGGTTTGCAGATATGTAAAGAGTTCGTTGAAAAAAATAATGGGGTGATTTGGGTCGAAAGCACTATTGGTGAAGGAGCTTCGTTTTGCTTTACCTTACCAAAAAGCATCATGATTCCCGAGATAGTAGCTGATGACAACGAGGACGTGCACGAGCCTTTAAAAATTAAAATTCAGGATGATATAAGGGAAAATATTTCACTTCAAATAAAATATGATCGTTATGAATTACTATCAAAAGCGAGCCTTGAAACCCTTTGGGACTCAGATCTTTCTGGCAGGGAGATCAGCTGGAGTGAAGCGCTTCATACCAATTTTGGCTATCCTGAAGAGCGCACCGGTATAGAGTGGTGGGACGAAAAAATACATCCTGAAGATTTCATAGAGGTGAAACGGTCCGTTCGCACGGCGTTGCAGGAAAGGCGGGACAGCTGGGAATCTGAATATCGTTTCCGTTGTGCTGACGGTTTGTACAAACACGTTTATAACAGGGGCTTGATCCTATATGACGATGAAGGAAAGCCATACCGGTTAATGGGCATCATGCAAAATGTAGATGCACAAAAAAATGCCGTTAAAGAAAAACAACGCCTTTCATTAGTAGCTACGAGTGTTAATAATATGGTGGTTATTACTGATGCCGGGAATAAAGTGATTTGGGTAAATGATGCCTTTGTGAAGCACACTAAATACTCCCTTTCTGATGTAATCGGCGAACAACCACAAGACGTTTTGTCGGGATCCGACACCAGCCATCTCGTGTTAAAAGAAATGATAGAGGGGCTTAAGAAAAAGGATTTCTCTGTAGAGCTTATAAATTATACGAAAAGCGGAGAAGCGTATTGGGTACAAATAGATACGACACAATATACTGATCCAATAACCAACAAGTCCGGCTATGTCTCTATCCAGACAGTTATTACAGAAAAGAAGGAGAACGAGCGGATCATATCTAGTCAAAATAAAACATTACGGCAAATTGCCCGCATCTGTTCGCACGATGTGCAGACACCATTATATTCCATTCTGAGTTTAATTAAGAGGCTAAACGACGGTACCACGAGCCAGGAGGATTTCCTGGAAGCGGTAACCTGGTTAGAAATGAGTGCAGAGAAACTGGATTCACTCATCTATGAAATACACAATCAAATTTCTAAAATAGAAAGCGAATCGGTCTGACGCAATGAAACGAATAACTTACTCTTTGGCTTTACTACTGTCGCTGATGCTTCTGGCCTCAACCAGCTCTGCCCAAAAGGCGCTGATAGATAGCTTGAAAAACGTGCTCAGAAACAGCCCGCTGGATACAAACAGAGTCAAGACACTTAATAACCTGGCTTTCGTTTTACGGATTTCCGATCTTGCTGCAACTGAGCAATACAGGAAAGAAGCCCAGGCATTGTCAACCCAGTTGAAGTATGCCAGTGGGATAGCATGGGCTTATTACCTTGAAGGTGTAATCTATACCTATCAGAATAAGCTGATGAGATCAATTAATTCATTAACAGTCGCCCTCGATCTGGCTACAAAAGCTAAAGATTACGAGCTGGTAGTACGTATTCATAATGGAATTGGATTGAACAATTTGCGGCTTGAGGATGATTACAATGCGATGAAGGCCTTTGAAAATGGATTGGTGGCTATCAGACTGGCTGCTGACAAAGGCTTTGAGGCGGCGCTACTGCACAACATCGCTTCCCTCTACGTTAAAAATAAGCGATTTGATGAGGCTATTAAACGCCTCAAGCAATCCATTGCGTTAAACTTAAAGAATTATAGTGAAACCGGGCTGGCCTTGAATTATAAAGAAATGGGGCTGGCATATTCGGGTATCGGGGACTATCAGACTGCTCTTGACTATGGAAATAAGGCGCTTGACTTATCGAAAGAAACGGATTTTATCCTGAATGAAATAAATAGCCTGAGCCTTCTGGGAATGGTTTATTTGAAGCTCGGAAGGCCTTCCATCGCCAAATCCTATTTTGACGAAGCCCATACCAAAGCTATGCCTAATAATCCGCAACGGGAAAAGTTGCTTATCTATACCGGGTATGCTGATTATTACAGTGTTCTAGGAAACTTTAAACAAGCACTGAAGTACCAGAATCTTTATCAGCTTGTTTACGATAGCTTGTATACCGGCAGGCGTTCAAAATTGATACTTGAGTATCAGGAAAAATTTAAGGCACAGCAAAAGGAAGCGGAAAACAAAGGCCTGCGTATAGAGCAAACAAGTACCGAAAATCAGATAAAACAAAGAAACCAGGTACTTATGACCATCTCAGGTCTCCTGGTTGTATTCGTAATCTTCTCAGTCCTGATATTTTGGGGCACTGCGAGAATAAAGGGAGCTAATAAATTACTGGTCGAACAGAAGAACGAGATTGAAATTCGGAAAAACAATGTTGATCATCTTAACTCAATCAAGGATAAGCTTTTCTCCGTTATCGCCCATGACCTCCGGACACCCTTCTCATCGTTGAAAAGCATGATGGACATGTATGATGAAGGGGCGATCTCAAAGAATGATGTAAGTTATTTTTTTAAAGAAATACGCAGAGATATAGGTTCCAATACACTTTTACTTGACAACTTGCTTATATGGGCAAAGAGCCAGCTTGGCGGTTTTAAGGTTGAGGAAAAAGTACTCGCCATGGAAAAAGTTGTTGATGAAATTGTATCTCATCATACGCCCATCCTGGAGAGTAAACAGCTGAAAGTTATCAACCGATTGGACGATTTCTGTATAGTACTTGCGGATTATGAGATGACGAAAACCATTGTCCGTAACCTGATAGGGAACGCTATGAAATTCACTCCACCGTCGGGAAATATTGTAGTTGCATATGTCAAGGTTGAGGGCTACATTCAAATCTCGGTGACTGACAGCGGTATAGGGATGTCGGAAGAAACGAAAGGCATGCTCTTCCTCGATTCCTTTTTTACCACTCAGGGTCTTAACAAAGAAAAAGGCACTGGTTTGGGCCTGCAGATCTGCAAAGAATTTGTCGAAAAGAATAATGGAAAAATTTGGGTAGAAAGTGAAGTGAATAAGGGAAGTTCATTTTGGTTTTCATTACCTGAAAGCAAAAAGGGAATTGAGTATTCAGCAAACGCCCCTGATATGGAAGGAAATGAGAAAGAGACATTAAGTGGACGGATTAATTTAGCAAGACTACAAAATACTTACGACCGGTATGAACTTTGGTTGAAAGCTAGCAACGATACGATATGGGATTGGGATTTTACTACTGGGGTAGTAATATGGAACGAGGCTCTCCAAAGTAATTTCGGGTATGCTTTAGAGAAGACACCTATTGGATGGTGGTCGGAACGGGTACATCCTGACGATCTGGACACTGTCGTGGAAGAAATGGACTCTGCCATTCATAATAATGAACTTAACTTCCAATTGGAATATAATTTCAGGTGTGCCGACGACTCTTATAAATATGTATACGACCGGGGTGTAATCTTGTACGAGGATGGCAAAGCTACACGGGCATTAGGAGTAATACACAATATGGAGAGTGATAAGAATGCCGTCCGCGAAATTAAACGGTTGTCGGTTGTAGCCACCCATGTGAATAATCTGGTAGTAATTACCGATGGCGAAGGGGAGATTGTTTGGGTCAACCGTGCTTTCGAAAGTTTAACCGGGTATAAATTATCTGAGATTGTCACAAAAGATTTGCACGGGCTTCTTTTCGGACCCGCTACTTCTCCGGATGCCATTGAATTAGTTACCAAAAGCGTAAGTGAAAAGCAAGGTTTCGAAGTCGAGTTGATAAATTATGGCAAGTCGGGAGAACCTTACTGGGTTCATGTAAATTCCACCCCTTATAATGATCCCGTTAGCGGCCAGATAGGTTTTATTTCTATCCACACCATTGTATCCGATCGAAAAACGAACGAAAAGCAAATGATCGATCAAAATGAAGCTTTAAGAGAGATCGCCCGCATCACTTCGCATGAAGTACGCAGCCCGCTGTCATCGATTCTCGGCCTTGTTAATATAATGAAAGGCGATCTGGATGTTTCGGAACGCGAGGAGTGTATCAGTCTGCTAGAAGAGAGCGCCAAACAGCTTGACACCCTGATACATCGCATTAACAACCACCTCATCGAAATTGATAAGCAGGAATATGAGGATGCCTGATGAGCCCATTGTTGGGGGGCGCAGTTTATCCGACCAGTCTGTCAACTGTCAACCACTAGTGTCCGGTAAAAGATTTCACTTTTCGACCCCGAAGGTGGTCGCATATGTATAGTAATAGAAATTTCCGCCAAATCGACCCCGAAGGTGGTCGCATGTGACAATTTCATACACATACGACCACCTTCGGGGTCGGGAAACCGGATACACATAATTACTATAAACATGCGACCACCTACGGGGTCAGCCTTGGTTCAATTTTTATATGGGGGGCTTGCTTTTAAAAAATTAGCAAATAACCTCCAGAGGAAAGCATAAGAACATGTTTTGTCGAGTTTTAAGTTTTTA
>NZ_JBBJNI010000093.1:0-16257 GCF_037719425.1 Daejeonella sp.
CATGTTTCTAAATTTCCATTCAGAACTGTTTCAATATTGTGAAGCACTCCTTCCAGATCATCGGGATGAATATGTTCTTCCCAGAAATCACCCAGATTTTCGGTAGTGTCACCCGAATACCCAAACAAGGCCTGGAAACCGCCGCCCCGATAAACTTCATCAGTTCTCAAATCCCAGTCCCAGATCGCATCCGAAGTGGCCCGCGTTACATATTCATAACGCGCGTTACTTGTTTCAAGCTCTTCCTGGGCTTGTTTCCATTCCGACACATCTATACCCACACACTGGATTTCGCTGGGCTGGCCTTTTGAATCTGTAAGGCAAATAAAATCCCAAACCGTGGAGACCACACCATTGCCATCCTTCTTTGGCTTATCGATAAATACCTGAAAGACCTTATTGAGCTCTCCAAAACACTTCCCGACAGTTGTGGCTACCCGTTCATGATGATACTCTAGTATAGAGCTCATAATGTTCTCGCCAATTACATCTTTCCCCTGATACAACCAGCCAAAATCCTCAAGGAACTTGTTGTTACAAAAACTATAATTTCCCTCAAGATCCATACGGATCATATAGTTAGTCTGCGATTCGACAATACCCCTGTGCCGGGCCTCGCTGATTAATAATTTTTCAAATGCCAACCTGTCTGTGGTAGTATCCTGAACAGTACCTTCAAAAATAATGATATCGCCCCGTTCGTTCCTGACGAGATTACCGAGAGCATGAACCCACTTAATTGTTCCGTCCGGAAGTATTATCCGATGTTCTATGTCATGCTGAACGCCTTCGGTAAACGCCTTTTCACGGCTCTTCAGAAATTCCTCCCTATCATCCGGATGAATTGTGTCGTAGTAAGACTCATAATTTAGCTGAAACGTCTTTCTATCACGGCCCCATATATTGTAAACCTCATTTGACCAGTACAACCCTTTTTGATCCGGAAACGACTGCCAATAACCCACTTTCGCTATTTTCTGCGCAGCAAGCAGTTTAGCCTCGTTTCCTTCCAGACGGCGTAATGCATTTTCTCGATCTGTTACATCTAAGGCGGTAACGAATACCCCTATAATCTCACCCTCAGAGTTTTTCGCAGGTTTATACTTGACGGCATAAATGAGCTCTTCCTTAAAAATAGGGTCTTTTACATGTATTATTGTCGAATCTAATCCCCCCTGAAGAACCTTGCTATAGATTCCTAAAAGGACAGTACGTCTCTCAGGTGGAGCGTAATCCAGTATAAACTCACCTTTTCGGACCTCTTTGTTGAAATAATTCTTATATAGTCTGTAGAATTGATCATTAAAGGAGACGATTATCAAATCTTTGTTAAGAAGAACGAAAGACTCCTCTGTATTATTGATCAGAAGATTTCTCTCAAGCTCCGCCTCCTGGCGTTTCGTCACATCCCGAAAGTTACTTACGATCCCGTTAATCATCGGATCGTTCATCATGTTTGTAAAGGTGGCTTCTATCCATCGCCAGGAACCATCTTTATGCTTAACCCGTGCGATATGCCCCTCAATGGGCTCTCCTGGCCGCTGCAATGCTTGGAGCAATCTTTCAGCGACACTAGCCTGATCTGCAGGATGTAACCGATCATTCAGTGAAAGAGCCATTGCCTCCTCCTCGGTAAATCCCAAAACACTCTTTATGGAGGGGGAAACATATTGGCGTTTTCCGGCACTATCGAGTATTACTACAACATCAGCACCATTTTCCACAAGGGTGCGGAATATCTTTTTACTCGCTTTAAGCTGATATTCAGCATTGTGCCGTTCAGTTGCATCATTGGCTTCGCCGCTGTCTATCATTAATTCTGCACGGCTTCGTGGTTCTGAGCCCGGTGCGTCCGGCAAAACAGTCATTGCCGATATCTCGTGTCTGATTATAGTTTGACAAACATATTTTACTGAGCCTGCCTCTACAAATGGTGTGTTTTCGATATCTATATTAATCCGCTCGGGAACCGCCTTATCCGGGTAATGAATACTCAGTTCCAGATTATTGATCCGTTCCGTCAATCCGGATTTAAATACTTTTTGTAACGACTTATCAAAGACAGAAACAAAGTCCTGATTTGCGGTGACACTGGAAAAGGAAAATATACCGGAAGCAGATTTGAGCCCAGCCCCCGTAACTGCGAATAGTTCCTGATAGGCTTTATTAGAAAATACCAGCGGAAATCGCTTTTCGAAAACCCTGTACACCGCCATCGGTACCGGTGATGTCTCGACAATATTTAACCATATCTCCGAACTAATCATACACCAGCGTTGTAAATTGTGCACGGAAAAATAAGCCTCGAAATAAACTTTACCTAATCTAAACATCGACTAGAGGAACAATTCCGGAGGATAATCTTAAATACGAGATTAAAGATGCGCAGATTTTACTTTTAAAAAAAGTATCTAAGCGCACTTTCAAACATTACATTTATTCGAATATTAGTTTCTTCTTGAGTAGCTCCGGGAGAAAGGATTTTCGATATAATCACTTATACCATACATAATACAATATTTATCATATAATGTTTGGCGACGGGCGCTGATACCAAAAATCCGAATTTCCCTTTAGGAAGCAGCTTTTTTCCTGAAGTCACCAACAATTATGTTCGGAAATATGTATTGCGCATTTCGGTGGACAAAAAGCCGAATGCGGGATTTAATATTGTGGCACTTAAGTTGTGCAAATTCAGCTCCTGCTAACGCAGACTGAAATCAATTAGCTCATCCATCCAAAATGAAAAACCCTTCTACCGATAAATACTTCTATGACGTTTTCGTTAACACTAACGACCTGATACATTTTGCGAATAAAGAGGGGATGCTTGAAATTGTTAATCCATCATGGCAAAAGACTTTGGGTTATTCCGAAGACGAAATAATAGGCACCTCTATCTATGACTTTATTGACGAACAAGATCATGCGAACTACCGGAAAAGACGCTCAGATGCTATTACCGAAGGAATCTCAGACGATTTCCAGGTAAAGGTGAGAAGGAAAGACGGAAAGTCATTGCTTCTGGAGGGAAATATTAGGCCATTTTACTCAAGTAATAAATTGGTTCACACGCGGGGTGTATTCAGGGATGTAACCTTTAAAATTACTCAGATCAGGAAACGGGAAGAGCAATTATCAAGGCTTACACAATTCTTCCAGAAGGCCCCCGATGCAGTAGTCGTTATAGATGAAGATCAGCTTGTTGTCGAATGGAATACAAAATCCGAAGCAGTCTTTGGATTTTCCAGGGAGGAAGCAATTAAACATCCATTATCCGAACTTATCATACCCTTGCGTTACCGGGAGGCTCATAGAAAGGGAATGACCCATTTTTTAAAAACGGGCGAAGGCCCCGTACTGAATACCACCATAGAAGTCGACGCAATAAACAAAGGCAATAAAGAGTTCCCCATTAGCTTAAGTATTTCCAACGTAAAAATAGGTAAGCAATGGTTCTTTATTGCATTCATGGAGGACATCACCGATAAGATAGAAAAGCAAAAGGAGTTTGTACGCCAGCAGATCGAGCTTAATGACGTAAGAGAGGGAGATCAGAGAAGCCGGGACTTTTTAAACATAGCAAGCCATGAGTTAAAAACACCTCTTACTGCCATCAAAGCTTTTGCGCAGTTAGCCTTGAGAGGTGTTGAAAAAGATAGTAAGGAAATGACTACACAGTTTTTGAAGCAGATAAACGAAACCTCTGATAAACTGAATGCCTTAATACTTAGCCTTCTTGATATTTCCCGTATCCAGTCCGGGAAGTTTGAAGTAGATAAAATGATTGTTAGTTACAACGGATATCTGCAAAGCATTATTGAAAGTAGCCGGATAATTTATCCGAATCATACCATACTCTTCACAAGCAGTGAAAAGAGTGAAGTAGAGCTGGACCCCATTAGGCTTGAACAGGCTGTGATGAATCTCATCAACAATGCCGTTAAATATTCGCCGGGATCTGATCTGATTGAAATAACAACCCGGCGCGATAACAACATGGTTGTGACCGACATTAAAGACTATGGGATCGGCATTCCGAAGAGCAATCATAGCAAGGTATTTGAGAAATTTTTCCAACTTGAAGAACTGCCGAAACGAAATAATTCCGGTCTGGGGATCGGTTTGTTTATTACTTCAGAAATAATAAGTCAACATAATGGATTGATATGGGTACAAAATAATGACCCAAGGGGCTCTACATTTTCCTTTTCGTTGCCGGTAATTTAAAAATAGTCCACTCCCATTCTTACCTCTCCTCCGCTGCCCTCCGGCGGGCGAAGCGCATTTTGCCTTGTAGAAGTCCCTGCATGACGGCAGGCAGGTTGAGTCTTTGCTCTTAGTATTTTGTTCCTTTAAGGTACGCCTGCCAACTCTCCACTCTCAACTTTCCACTCTCATAAAGGGATGAAAACGGGCACTTTGTCGGCCCATCACTTAAATCTAAATATAGAATGACTTTAGAGCGCTGCGCTGCTTGTCATCTGCTTAATAATCTCAAAAATATGTTCTTCGTCTGTACCGCAACAACCGCCAAATACGTTTAAATGACTAAATTTTTCTTTCAATCTTTTATTTTCCCTGCCTAATTCCTGCGGATTTCCCCTGTCTAATTCAATGGCTTCATCCAACTCTGCGTGACTTTTACAAGATGCATTTGCTCTGATTCCCTTTATCCGTTCAGTCCAGCGCTCCTCTATCCCGTCTTGCAATTCCTCCATAAAGTGTGTTGGGTAAGCACAATTAAGCATATAATATATCGGCGGCGTTTTTACGCTTTTGTCAACCTTTTCTATTGCTTCCTTTAAACCTGGTCCGGAAGGCAGTTTACCATTCGTTTCAACAGTAAAAGAAATGACAACAGGGAGATTTAGATCATTTGCAGCGTGAACAATGCCAATTGCTTCCTCTGCATAATTCATCGTAATAGCTGCAACCATATCAACTCGTGCATCCGCAAACACTTTTATTTGCGTTGAATGATATTCCCGGGCTTCGCTGGCGGTCATTATATGTCCAGGCTTATACCCATCACCACGGGGGCCAACACAGCCGCTGATAACAATGGAAGGTAAGTAGTCTTTAAATTCTTCTTTCAGCTCTGCCAGAAGCTGAATTGCTTTTTGATTGACTTCTGCTACCGCTGAATTTGAGTAACCCATTTTTTCAATCCAGTCTGAACTGGCTCGCCACGTCGGGCTTTCCAGTATGAAACCTGTTTTGAATTCTTTTGCAATATTTAAATAACGCCTGTAATAGTCCCTGATTGAATTATAGCCTTTTTCGTCTTTTAGTAAATCAAAGGCGGCAAAATACGGCAGGTCATAACCTTCGTGGAAAATAAGGGTAGTTTCCAGGCCGCCGTCTGTTAAAAACAAATTTGCGGATGCATTCGGGAGAATTGTTTTACTATGTAACATAGTTCCGGTTTAAATTGTGCTAGGTATCAGGAAGCCTAACGCCGTGGGAGTTAAAACACATGTTTATCGAAAGCAATATTGCATGACGACATTATTTATTGTGTTTTAATACTTTTGCCTCCACATAAAAAATAATCTCCTCTGCTATGTTTTTGCTTTGATCGCCTACGCGTTCCAGCCTGCGGATTATAGAGAGGACATTCAAGGCCTGCTCGGTTTTTGCCAGATGATCGCCGATAAATAAAGTAATATGCTGGTTTGCAGCAATATTAATTTCATCCAGTATCTCATCCTGTTTAAATATGCTCCGCGCAAGCTTTGTATCCTCCTCTTCAAAAGCCTTTAGTACGTCTTCAACTGTTTTGATAGCACCCTCGAACATTTGATCGAACCTGGTGCTTTTTAATAAAGATTTATCAAACGGCTCTTTCTCACTTAAAATAAAATTGCTGATCCCTTCTGCGATATCTCCGATCCGTTCGAGGTTATTGACAATCTTTAATGTGGCCAAAACGAGCCTTAGGTCAACAGCGACGGGATTATACAGTGCAAAAATACTTTCGCAATCTCTGTCAATTTTTAGTTCCATCGCATTCACACGCTTTTCACCGGCAACCACTTCGTGCGCAAAATCCTTGTCAAATGATTGGAGGGAATGAGAGGCTTTCTGTAATTGGCTCAGAACGAGCTGCCACATGTCCACTGTCTCTGCCTTTAGTGCTTTTAATTCTTTTTCCAGATGTGTCATAATAATTATGATTATTTGTGATGGACAATCAACCGAATCTTCCCGTTATATAATTTTGTGTGGAAGTCTTGGAAGGATTCGTAAAAATTTTGTCCGTGAAATCATATTCGATCAATTCGCCAAGGTAAAAGAAGGCAGTTTTGTCACTGATCCGGGCTGCCTGCTGCATATTATGCGTTACTATAACAATGGTGAAATCTTTTTTCAACTGATGAATAAGCTCCTCTATTTTCGCTGTTGAAATGGGGTCCAGTGCTGAAGCGGGTTCATCCATTAATAATACAGACGGCCTAATTGCAATAGCCCGGGCTATGCATAATCGCTGCTGCTGTCCGCCCGACAGGGCCAGGGCAGACTTATGTAAATTATCCTTAACCTCATCCCACAAGGCAGCATGATGTAATGCATTTTCGACGGCCTCCTGTATGATTGATTTCGATGTTTCTCCATTAATCCGCAGGCCAAATGCTACATTCTCAAATATGGTTTTAGGAAATGGATTGGGTTTCTGGAACACCATGCCGATATTTTTACGGTAAGCATACACATCAATCGTATCATTGTAAATATCCACGTTGTCAATCATAACCTCTCCGGTGATCTTCACTCCTGGAATTAAGTCGTTCATGCGATTAAAGCATCGCAGAAATGTGGATTTTCCACACCCTGACGGGCCAATAAAAGCGGTCACTGAATTAGGAGGGATGCTAATCGTGACATCCTTAAGAGCCTGCTTGGTGCCATAGAACAAGCTGAGATCCCTGGCTTTTAACTTATACATTTCTAATTCTTCTGCCATTATGATGTCGTTTTCTTATACCATTTATTTCTGAGGTAAATAGCTATGCCATTTAATAAAAATGTGAATAACAGCAGTATAATTATGCCTGCTGCGGCGTTAGTAACAAAACCCTGTTGAGGACGTGAGGTCCAGTTATAAATCTGTATTGGCAGCGAAGTAAACTGATCCATAGGGCCTTCCGGAATAAAGGGAACGTAAGCCAGTGCCCCAACAACAATTAAAGGGGCCGTTTCTCCAATTGCCCTCGAAACAGATAAAATTATCCCGGTCAGTATGCCGCCAAAAGAGGCAGGGAGGACAACCCTCGACACGGTTTGCCATCTGGTGGCCCCCATGCCATATGAAGCTTCCCTGAGTGAATCAGGAACAGCTTTAATAGCTTCCCGGGTTGCGACAATAATCACAGGCATTATCAGCAAAGCAAGTGTGAGTGAAGCCGCCAGGATACTGTTACCCAAACCAGCCGTCCTTACAAAAAGCGTGAGACCTAGTATTCCATAAATTATCGAAGGAACGCCCGCCAGGTTCGAGATATTGATCTCCACAACTTTTGCCAGCCTGTTGTTTGCTGCGTACTCCTGCAGGTAAATCGCTGCCAGAATCCCTATTGGCAAAGCAATTAAAATAGTAAATAACAGCAGACTAAACATTCCCGCCAGGGCCGTGAAGATTCCGGACTGTTCGGGATGGCGGGACGGGAGATTTACAATAAATGACCAGTTAACCCTCCCAAGACCTTTAATAAGAATGTCGGCAAAAAGAATTACCAGGATTAAAAGAACAAAGGCCGTACATAACATTGCAAAAATGTTAAAGATTTTGTCCTTTGTATTAGCAGATATACGTTTCTTTCTATTCATACCGCTGACTATATTTTTTCCTGATCCAATAACTGATATTATTAAGAAGGAAAGTGAAAATGAACAAAGTTATGCCCGCTGCAAATATGGTTCTGTATTCAAGGGAATCCTGGGGCACATCCCCCATACTTACCTGCACGATGTACGTGGTGATTGTTTCGACCGATTCCAGTGGATTAAAAGTCAGCTTTGGTTCCTGGCCCGCCGCAATGGCAACTATCATTGTCTCCCCCAGAGCCCGGGATATAGCAAGTATAACTGACACTATGATGCCCGAGTTTGCTGCCGGAACAATTACCCGGAAAGCAGTTTGAAACCTGTTTGCACCCAGCCCATATGAAGCTTCCCGGAGAGAACGGGGAACCGCCCTTAAAGCATCTTCGCTGAGTGATGTTATATAGGGGATGATCATGATTCCCATCACCAGCCCTGGAGATAAAGCGTTAAAGCCGGATAAACCCGGGATGATTTTTTGCAGCATAGGCGTCACAAACTGTAGAGCAAAAAAACCATAAACTACAGTGGGTATTGCGGCAAGCACCTCGAGGATTGGCTTAACAATACTGGTGAATCTTTTCGAGGCATATTCATTAAGGTAAACAGCAATGGTAATGCCTAAAGGAACGGCCATCAGGACCGCAATAAAAGTTGTTAAAAGGGTTCCTGATAAAAGTGATAGAATACCAAAATGCTTGTCTTCAAAAAGGGGAGTCCATTGGGTGTCCGTTAAAAAAGAAAAGATCGAAACTTCATTAAAAAATTTGAAGGCATCGACGGAGAGAACCAATATAATACCAATAGTTGTCAATACAGACACCAGGCTGCAAAGAATCATTACGATTTCTATGGCCTTTTCCGATTTTACTCTGAGTGATGCCATATTTATTTCTCCTCGGATAAAAGATCGAGCAGCTTTGCACCGACAGTAGATTTATTTTCAAAAACCGATCCTTTACTACCCTTTGTAAAGCGTTCGTAGGATAGTTCATAGACCCTGGCTGGCAAAGCGACATACCCTACTTCCTCAGCTAACTTCGCTGCATTTTCGAGATAGAACTTGACAAATTTCTTAACATATGGATTTGATGCGGATTTTACATTCACATAAATAAATTCCGGACGGGATAAGGGCTGATATTCCCCGCTTTTTACAGTTGCATCGGTAGGAAATATCGCTTTTGCTCCTGAGTTTACTTTTAAAGGAATAAGCTTTAGCTTATCCTTGTTTTCTGAAAAGTATGCTAAACCAAAATACCCGAGCCCATATTGGTCAGATGAAACTCCCTGTACGAGCACATTATCATCTTCGCTCGCCGTATAGTCGCCTCTGGAGGCTTTCGCCTTTCCATTAATTGCTTCAGTAAAAAAATCATAAGTGCCGGAAGAAGTACCAGCGCCGTAAAGGTTTAGAGGTACATCAGGCCAGCTTGCCCGAACTTGTTTCCAGGTGTTAATTTTGCCCTGACTTTCAGGGGACCACATTACCTTAAGTTCTTCTACTGTTATATAATCGACAAAATCGTTTTTCGGACTTACCACAATTGCCATCCCATCATATGAAACAGGGATTTCAATGAACTCTATCCCATTTGTCCGGCTAATTTCTAATTCACTTTTACTGATTGGACGGGAGGCATTACTGATATCAGTTTCACCGCGAAGAAATTTTTTGAATCCGCCGCCGGTACCGGAAATTCCAACCGTCACCCGGATATCGGGTTCAATTTTTCTGAATTCTTCGGCTACCGCCTCAGTTAAAGGATAAACACTGCTGGAACCATCAATGTTGATTTTCCCCTTATATTCCTTGAAGCAGGAACATAAAAGGAAGGAGATTAACAATACACAATACGTAATTCGAAATCTATTCATTCAATGGATTGTGCTTTTGATTACGTTGCTTAAACCTTACCGTCTTACCCAAAGTCAATGTTACTCTAATTAAGTAAGCCTTCCAAAAAGGGACATTTATTTCAAGCAAAAAGCTTGCCGAAGCACGACGGGCGGGAGGGAAGCAACCTTCCGAAGGAAAGCTTGAGCTCCTTAAAAAAATAGAAGAACGCGAAAAACGAACTAGGCCTTTCCGCGGCTATACGCGGAATGACCTGAACAGGCATGCACTTCTACACCAGAAAGTGTTGGGTTCGTTTCTTAAGCCAACCCACTGATTCTCCAAGAGCTTATAACCCCAGCCATTCAATTCATTTTCTCTTATTTCGTGCAAAACCAACATTTAGGTTCCAGACCTCTTAGAGCAAATATCATTCAGACGTTTTTGAGAACCCAATAAACACTGTACCTACCATCTTTCCCTCTAAAAAGTAAACTGTTCTTGGTGATCAATTTATAGTTTTCCGCGAATGTCTTTAAGATGCAAAGTGTCTGAAACTTTGGTTAGGGAAATAGAACTTTTCCCCGCAGAATGATACTTAAGCGCAAAATCCTCATATTGATATGTCTTTTTAATGGTTACAGTATTTCCGGAAACAAATAGTCTTAATGTTAGATTCTGGTTTTTTTCAGGAATTGCATCGGCATCGGTTCCGTAGTTAAGATTTAAAGTATCGGGATATGATTTAATGGTCATAACTCAATATTACCAAAATTGCATGAGAGTGGTTGCTTCAATTCTATCATTCGGCGCTCAATTTGTTCAGGTATTCCTGAACTTTCTTCCCCGAAAAATCACCCGCACCTTCATGCTTAAATACCAACGTTCCTCTTTTGTTGAAAATGATGGTTGTCGGAAGCGATCCGCTGAAAAGGCTTTCGGGAAGAGCACTGGTAGGCGTAAATATTGGCAGTGAAAACTTCTTCCTTGTCATGTACTTCTTCGCCTTCTTATAATCATTGTCCATGTCTACCATTAGAAATACAATATTCTTGTTGTCTTTCAAATTACGTGAGAGCTTATTGATCGAGGGCATTTCAGCGCGGCACGGAGGGCACCATGTAGCCCAGAAATTAATAAAAACTACTTTCCCTTTCAGACTTGACAAACTGACTGTCTTGCCTAGACTATCCGTAAAGCTGATATCCTCTGCGAGTGCCGGAGTAATTTCTCGTCCGCTGTCAACATCAGGCTGGAAAAATCCGATCTGCATCAACCCCTTTATAACTACAGCCTTTGCCTCCGGACTGAAAAACATTAG
Source organism: Daejeonella sp. (assembly GCF_037719425.1). GTDB lineage: Bacteria > Bacteroidota > Bacteroidia > Sphingobacteriales > Sphingobacteriaceae > Daejeonella. Next base: position 10,983 of record NZ_JBBJNI010000093.1, read on the forward strand.
CATGAAAAAAGCTAGCAATACGGCGGTGCTTATGTTAGAAAACGAAACGACCGATTTATTTTTCATTACGGAGCAAAATCATTAGCCGCAGTACTTAATTTCCTTCCCACTCATATCCCAAAGTTATAAAAGATTTGAGGCAAAAGAATTTATTTCCAATTATCATGCAAAGCCTGAACTTTCCCACTCATGATTTTCTCGTCCCTAGTGACCCTTTTATTTAATTACTTATATAATAAAAATTATTTATAGTTTAGTTTGCCCATTTTCCAACATAACTAATTGGCTAGTTAAAATGTCTGAAAGTAATATATATCAGCTATTAGTTAATTCGCATGAAAAAGATGATGAGTCATTATTCAAGTCTATTTATTTGGAATATTATCCCAGATTAATTGTTTTCTCTAAAGGCTACATTAAACAAAGAGAAATTTGTGAGGACATAGTGGAAGATATCTTAATGAAGCTTTGGGATAACCGAGGTTCCCTTACACATATCAAGAATCTGAAATTTTACTTATATGTGTCCGCAAAAAATGCTTGCCTAAATTACCTGGCGAGTAAAAATCGAATTCTTTCCCAGAGCATTGAGTGCTCCTTCGATTTCGATCTGGGCCCAATCACAGTATCGCCCGAAGATACTTTGATTAGCGAAGAAAGAATTGAGCTTATCCAAACCGCCATACAAAGTTTACCTCCTAAATGCAAAGCCATATTTATTCTTATTAAAGAAGATGAGTTAAAATACGCTGAAGTAGCTGAATTGTTAAATATTTCCATCAAGACCATAGAAGCACAAATGACTATTGCTTTGAAGAAGCTTAGCCTCGCCTTTGAGTTCGAATTCCCGGAGCTTGTTTCAAGAACTTATAAGAAAAAATCTATTTAACCTCACCTAGTTTCAAAAATATTATTCCCGTCTTTAGGGGTAAGCTGCTTCTTTTTTGTCTTTAATATAGTAATGACAGATACAGATAGATTTCTCGCTTTGATCGCTAAGAGAAAACTTGGCAATTTTACTTTAAAGGATATTGCAGCCTTAAACGCTTTGCAAAAGGAGTATGGTTTGAAAGCCGAAGATTTTAAGGATCTGCATCAAATTTTTAATGTAAAGTATCTCCAGGAAGGAATACCTGACCGTGGTTCAGTTGAAGAGAGCTGGGAACGTTTTAGTTCAAAAATAAAAAATAACAGCCAGCCCAATTTAGCCCCTAAATCTTATTACGCAAAGTCATATAAAGTAAAAAAGTTGGTTTTCGCTTTATTAACGGCTGCTGCACTGCTTGTAGTAGTTTTCAATGTCTTTAGATCCGATAATTTCAGTTCCACCAAAAAGCTAAATATCGTAAGTACGGAGCACGGTTCTAAGTCTAAAGTGCAGATGCCGGATGGTTCTTTAATATGGCTTAATAGTGGAAGCACAATTACCTATGATGATCATTACGGTATCAAGAATCGCAATGTGAGCCTTGTTGGTGAAGCCTATTTTGATATAAAACATGATCCGGGCCATCCCTTTATCATACAAACAAAAAGCATGAGATTGAAAGTTCTTGGGACTGCTTTTAATGTTCGTGCGTATAAAGAAAGCATGAGCAGTGAGGCCACCTTAATCAGGGGGTCTTTGGAAGTTTCATTTCCCAGCCGGCCTTCAGAAATGATAATACTAAAACCTAAGGAGAAAATATCAATAGTTCACCGTGTGCCTGAAAAGCAATCAACAGAGCCTCTCCGATCCGGCAAAACAAGAGAGGCAGCTTCGATAATATCTTTATCTAAAATAGGTGAATTGACACCACTTGATGATATTGAAGAAATTTCATGGGTAGAAAATAAACTAATATTCAGAGAGAAAAATTTTCGGGAGCTCTCAATCGACCTGGAAAGATGGTACAATATTAAAATTGATATTAAAGATACCATCATGCTGGAAAAGAAATTTACCGGAACTTTTAAAAATGAAACTTTTATCGAAGCAATAAACGCTTTAAAAGAAACCTATCAATTTGATTACAACTATAACAAAAACAATAATACCGTGACCATAATCTCTAATAAATAATCAACTAAAAAAGCAATATGTAAGAAAAAAGATTTACAAAAGAAACGGGAAATACATAGTACTTCCCGTAACTAAATCAGATCTACATGAAAATGGCTGTAACCAATAATTCATGTAATTACACCAATTCTTTAAACGTAAAATTAAAAGTATGAAAAAATATTCTTGGAGCAGTTCCTGTGTTCCGAAAAAAGAGTTATTAAAAATCATTTTGTGTATGAAACTGACCATATTTTTAATGGTTGCCTTCTGCCTTCAACTAACCGCCAACGTGCACTCTCAGAGTATCACGATGCAAATGCAGAATGCTTCTTTGAAAAAAATATTTCTGGAAATCGAAAAAAAGTCGACTTACAGTGTGATATTCAATGATGATGCAATTCCAAAGGGAAAGTTGTTTAGCGTTAACGTTACTAACGAAGATGTTCGGGATGTGCTGACTGATTTATTAAGTACCACAACACTGACCTATAAGATTCAAAACACCTTGCTGGTAATCACATCTAAATCTGCCATGCCAGCCAGACCGGTTACCGGCAGGGTTACTGACGAGAACAATCAACCGTTAATTGGTGTGAGTGTTAGTGTTAAAGGTACAACCCTGGGGACAGCGACTGATGAAAACGGAAATTACCGAATTTCTGTCGATGATGATAATGGAGTGCTTGTATTCAGATATATAGGTTTTAAAAGTATTGAAAGGTCTACGGGCAGCAACTCTGTGCTTAATGTGACCATGTCAGAGGATAATGAGGCATTGAATGAAGTTGTAGTTATTGGTTACGGCGGAGTTAGAAAAAGCGATTTAACCGGCTCAGTCGTATCAGTCAAAAGTAAAGAGCTTACGGCATTTCCATCATCAGGAGTTCAACAAGCTTTACAGGGGAGAGCTGCTGGTGTATTGGTACAGGCAAACAATGGAAATCCCGGCGGTAGTTATAAGATCAGGATAAGGGGCGGCACATCGGTTAACGCCAGTAGTGATCCTCTTTTCGTTGTCGATGGTTTCGCAGGTGGTATTTTGCCCCCTCCGGAAGATATAGAGTCGATGGAGATTCTGAAAGATGCCTCAGCAACTGCAATTTATGGTTCCAGAGGCGCAAATGGTGTCATTTTAATAAGTACTAAAAGAGGTAAATCCGGTAAAACTTTAATAGATTTTAATTCATCTTACTCAGGTCAAAAGGAAATTAACAGGCTGCCGTTACTTAATGGCAGCCAATTTGCCGATTATATAAAAGAAATAAATCCGGCATACGTTTCAGCTAATCAAAACACGGATTGGCAAGACCTTATATTCCGTCAGGGTGATATTAAAAACACTCAACTTTCACTATCAGGAGGTACTGATGCGATAAGATATTATGTATCGGGTGCGCTATATGATCAAAATGGAATTATCCATAATTCATCGTTCAAGCGATTTTCGGTTACGAGCAATTTAGATTTCAGCGCTACAAAATGGCTTAAGATCGGCCTAAATTTGTTTGCACGGTCATCTGAAAATATAGGTGTCCGGACCCAGGAGAATTCAGGAGGCTCTACTGGCACCGGAGTAGTTTCAGGTGCTTTCAAATTCGGGCCGGATCAGCCTGTATTGAGACCAGATGGCACTTATTCCATTGCTTTGATAGGGGATCCGCATGATAATCCTGTTGCTGTTGTCAACGAATTGGAATCAGAAGATAAAGGCAGTTTGTACCAATATAATTTCTATGCGGATTTCGATTTGGTAAAAAACTTAAAATTCAAAACTACCTTTGGCGCCTTTTCAAATAATCAGCGGATAGGCCTCTTTACTCCCACTACCCTTAATGGCGGCAGAAATGTTGGCGGAGATGCAAGTGTAGATTCGGAACTACGAAATAGTTTTATCAATGAAAATTTTATAACCTATACAAACAAGTTTGCAGAAAAGCATGCAATTTCAATTTTAGGTGGTTTTTCATATCAGAAGTTTATCAATGAAGAATCGGGAGCCCGAAGTCAGTCTTTTTTAAGTAATTCGGTTTCGTTTAGAAATTTAGGGGGCGGTGCTGTTTTTTTAGCGGGTAACTCTGCTCTTTCAGAATCGCAATTAGCATCCTATTACGGACGATTTAATTATAATTTTTCAGATCGGTACCTGCTTACCGTTAATACCCGGTATGATGGTTCGTCAAACTTCAGTAAGAATAACAAATGGGCGTTCTTTCCATCAGCAGCGCTAGCCTGGAATATGCATAATGAAAAGTTTATGCAGAACATACCCCTGATCAATAGTTTTAAATGGAGGATAAGTTATGGCTTAACGGGTAATCAGGCCATAAGCCCTTATCAGACATTGGCTCGCTTCTCTTCGGTCTTTACCATAGTAAATGGATCTCCGGTGAATGCTGTCAGGCCTACAACTATAGCGAACGACGATTTAAAATGGGAAACCACAGCTCAGCAAAATTATGGTGTTGATATCGGCTTTTTAAAGAACAGGCTAAACTTTACAGCTGATTATTACAAATCTATTACCTCAGACCTATTATTTAGCGTGCCCCTGCCGCAATATTCCGGCTATTCTACCCAAACACAGAATATTGGTAAGATTCAGAATAAAGGGCTGGAGTTTTCCCTTGGCTCTAAAAATATAGTCGGGAAATTTAATTGGAGTACAGATTTTAACATATCCTTTAACAGGAATAAGGTTTTGGAATTACCTCGTGGAAATGATATAATTTATGCCATTGCTCCGGGCCATATGATTGGTATTGGAGGAACGGCCCAGGTTTTAAGAGTCGGTCAGCCGGTGGGCAGTTTTTTTGGTTGGATTTATGATGGAGTGTACCAAACGGGTGCAACTTTTAAACCGGGCGGCGGTTTTGAGCAAGCGGCAGGAGGAGAGAATTTCAGAGATCTTGGCGGTAAAAAAGATGCTAACGGGAAAGCACTAAACGAACCTGATGGACTGCTGAATAATGATGACAGGACCATCATCGGCAATCCTAACCCCGATTTCATTTTTGGTTTCACAAATGATTTCAGTTATAAAAATTTTGATCTGAATGTATTTCTGCAGGGATCTCAGGGAAATGATATTTTAAGCTACACCCTGCTTGAACTGGAAACAATTTCCGGCATTAACAACGCTACAACGGAGGCCTTGAAGCGATGGACTCCCTCGAACACAAATACCGATGTTCCAAAGGCATTTGCCGGAAGGCCCCAGCGCGTTTCTTCAAG
>NZ_JBBJNI010000003.1:0-64848 GCF_037719425.1 Daejeonella sp.
CTCCTCTCGGATTATTACTAAGCCGCGCTGCTGCAACGAAATTTTTCTTGCCCATCAGGATTCCTGCACTTTGAGGCCCACGCATAGCTTTACCGCCTGATATTGCAACCAGGTCAAATCCCATTTCGTTAAACTTCCATAAATTCTCAACCGGTGGTACATCTGCAGCGATATCGATCATGGTCGGCAGGTTATATTTCCTTCCAAGCTCAATCCACTCTTGGTGTTTGATCTGACCTTTTGGCGCCTCCCTGTTGAGGAACCAGAGCATAGCTGTTTGAGAATTTATTGCTTTTTCAAGCTCAGCCCGGGTTTCAACTTTAATCAATTTAACACCAGCCTGCGTGAGTGCGTGATCATAACCCAGGGAATGGCTTTTCTGAAGAATAACTTCGGTCTTCATTCCAGTTCCTGCCAGATTAGGTACCTGACTTACTTTTTTATCGTCCAATCCTGTTAGCACACCAGCCATACCAAGGGTAAGTGCCGACCAGCAACCAGCTGTTACCATTGCAGCTTCAGCACGACAAAGAGCGGCAATCTTTTCTCCGACCTTATCTTGCAATTCATCCAGCTTCACAAACTTTTTAGATGATGAATTGATGGCAGCCATTACCTCATCGGGCATAACAGACCCGGTCATGGCAGTATAATTTCCCGCCGCGTTAATAAAGGTCCGTAGACCCAGCTCTGCGAAAAGATCGCGTTCAGCAACAGGTCCTGCTGAGGATCTAACGGGCGTTGCTACCGCTGTAATACTACCAGCGAAGGGCAGTATAGATAAAGTTTTTAGGATTTCTCTGCGTCTCATAATAACTGTTAAAATTTTAAAATGAACTTTTTAGCGTTTAGGCAGGGGTGTCACTATTCCGTTAAGATCATAGACGATCCGCCCGTCTTTAACTGTCATTTCACATTCCAGTTTCTCGTTGCTTTGCATTTTATACCCTGCCAGATCATAAAAGCCAAAATTCCCCGTCCTCATGCTTAGGACTGCAATATCTGCGATTGCTCCGACAGAGAGGTGGCCTAACTCAGGGCGTTTTATTGCTTCTGCTGCCGACCATGTACTTGCCCGGATGACTGCGGGGAGACCCATGTCAAGCTTCAAAAATTTAGACATCACGCTAAGCATATCTTTCATAGAACCCTTCATACTGCTTATATGGAGGTCGGTGCTAATCGTATTAGGATGAAATCCGGCTTTAGCAGCGGGAATAGCCTGAGAATAGGTAAAACTCGAACCACCGTATCCCACGTCAAAAATAATCCCTCGTTTTTGCGCTTCGAGAACAAAAGGCTTTAACGTCTTGGTAGCTGTATCCACTATTGCTTCTTTTGTGTCTAACAGTTCGCCGAACGTGTGTGTGAAAATGTCTCCGGGACGAAGGTGGACCATGAACAGCTCCCGAATAGATAATCTGGGTTTGGTGCCTCCGAAGTCGACCATTACGGGCATGTTGGCTATTCTCCCGGCTTCCACGCCTCTATCCACGTTAATAAAACTCGGTGAAGAAAAGTGTGCGACTTTGATGCCGACAATATGTTCTTTATTCTTTATTGCCACTTCGGCAGCTTTCACCGGATCCATATCATTGACATTTTGTTCAACGGGTCCGCCACGCATACCGTCGCCAACAATATTCAGAAAAGAAAGTACCCGGGTTTGAGAATTATCAATGATGTTCTTTTTAAAAGTCGGAAAATCTCTCCATCCGGCACCTCCGGCATCCACAACTGTAGTTACTCCAACACGCTGATAAAAACCGTCAGGCATTACACTGCTAAACCCATTGCTATACATCTGGTTTGGCTGCGTTCCCGCGAAAACGTGTCCGTGGAGATCAATAAGGCCGGGGGTTACATACATCCCCAAAGCAGCAACTACCTGCTGCGCTTGCGAAGCATCTATATTTGAAGCTATTTTTGCAATCTTTCCATCCGCGATTGCAACATCCATTATGCGGTTAATGTTGTTTTTCGGATCAATAACATGTCCCCCTTTAATAACAATACTGTAGGGTTTTGCCTGGCCGAGCAGAGCAAGCGGCAATAATAGACTTGCAAAAAAAATATAAAACTTCCTCATTTTACTAATTTATTCTGGATGTATGGGTTTAAATATTTAAAACATTTTTGATAAGGTACGCCAAGAGTGATGGTTTATACTGCCCTCAGTCTAATCTCTTCCCGTTTTGATCCCATCCTTTGGTAAAAAAATGTGATTCCGGAGAACTAAGGTAGCGTACCTTTGACAATTCAGGAGTTTCCAGCCTTTTATAGCCCAAAATTCGGGATTCAAGTGCAAAATCTAAGATACCGCTGCTAAGCATAGTACGCTCAACCGGATATGGGGCCTTCCCAGTCTTGAACATGATTTCTATATTCTTTACCAGGCAACCAAAATGGTAATGAGGCTTTCCGGCCTGTAACTTCATTAACGTAGAGAATGGTTTTTGCTGACCTTCCAGATCTATGGCATAGGTGAAGTCCTGAACCAGGCCTGTTAACAGAAACGCAGCTGCCTTTAATCCGTCATTATAATCAATAATAAATACTGCAGGCTTTTTCACCAGCTCCCTTATATCGCCTGGTTCACGCTTCTCACTGTGAGACAGCGCCTGATCAAAAAGCCGTTTCACCCATTCATTCCGGTCAATATAGTTCCAGCAGTCCTGTCCTTCGAGGCACTGTACTGCCCGAACACCCGTTTCGCCGCCTTTTCTCCTTTCAACTACTGCCTGCAAACCATCAAGTAAGTGAAAACCATAAATATCCAATCCGCTATAGGAGATTCCCACAGCATATGTCTGTTTGACACCGTAAGGGGTATCGATTGCCGGAATACGCAATGAAACAGGAATCGTTGAACCGGCAAGCATTGGAAACTTCAGTTCTTTCGAAATTTCAACCATTCGCTTAGCCTGCCGCCAGCTCCATGACAAATGTTTGTCATTAAAAACCGGAACTGATTTTTTGTACTGACGGAATACGTCAGTGATTTTCAAAAACATTTCGAACCTTGGATATAATTTTTGTTCTTTATCGTTCACTGGATAGACCCCATGTTCGCCGACCAATATAACTCCGTCAACTGCAAGGTTATCCCCGCCCAAAGTCAGGGCATCTGCCACAGTTCTGAAGATTGGAACATTATATTTCTTCGCCAATGAACGACTCATATCGTTCTCAGGAACCTGCTCGGTAAATATTGAGACGATTTTCGAATCCGGATAGGGTGCCATTTGGTCCTGGTTATATCCTTCGAGATATTTTCCAATGAGGACATCGGCATGAGAATTGGGACGATATTCGGTGAGGATTGCAGCAATCCGTTTAGGCCCCGACTGAACCCCAGGTACATAAGACGTAACTTCTTCCGCATTTGACGATTGGTAGGGCATAATCGCTGCAGCTACCGCACCAGATGCCGGCACTATTGACAGGTATTTAAGGAGTTCTCTACGCTTCATTTCATTTGTAAATGGGAATTCTTATTTCTTAAGTAGTAGAAAAAACAGAGAGGGAAAACTACATCTTAAGATATAGTTATCTCCTCTCTGGTCTAGAATAATTATTCTTTATCCCACCAAACTCGGCTAAGCAACGTATTATCGCCACTTTGTCTTGCTTTGGCAGCAAGGAAGTTCTCTCTATTAAATTGCTCTTCACTTGCAGGCACGATGAACCGGCGTGGAATTCTGCCACCTGTAATGTTACCCGGATAATTAGTTGGGATAAGTGCAGGATAACCTGTACGTCTCCAATTTGCAAAACTTTCTATCTGATCAAGGTAACCTAATATCCATCTCTGAACAGAGATTTGCTCTAATCTTTGATTGAATGTTCCGGCAATTTTAAATGGATTATTCGCTGCGTAAGAATTTATCTGAGCTGCAGAAATAACACCGCCAGATCCAAATAGCGACCACTGCCTCATTGCTGCCCTAACTCCATTGTCATAGGAAATAGCACCAGTTCCAGTATACCATCCCCTTATTGAAGCTTCAGCTAATAAGAAGTGAGTTTCTGCAGGTGACATTACGATAACCGGAGCATCATAACGCATTACAGTATTTGGATTTGGCTCAGAATAGGTTTCAAAATCGGGCGGATAAGCTTTGTATAAAGCGTTTTGCATCCCTCTCTGTAAGGCGGTTGCTGTATCAGCTACATAAACTCCTGATGGTTGTTTAACCCAAAGTACTGCTATCACGTTCAACCTTGGATCTTTGGTAGTAGTAGAGTTGCCTTTTAGAAACTCAATGAAAGTTTTGGATAGTTTCGATCCCTGAACGTTTAATGGATTCTGGCCATCTACATAGTCCAATATGCGCATGTGATCTGACAAAGGATTTCTATTACTTGCTAAACCACCATCAGCAAAAGGTACTTTAGCCATATCTGCATCTTCCAATATTGGACCGCCAGCTATTGCTTTCTTAACCCAGGTCTCTGCTAAAGCTGGATCGATCTTGGTTAAACGCATGCCTAAGCGTAACATCATTGAGTATGCAAATTTTTTCCATTTTACTACATTCCCGTCGTATAACAAATCTGCTGATCCAAATACAGGTTTAGCCGCGTTGAAAGAGGCTGCTGCTTCATCCAGTTCTTTAAACATGTTTTTGTAAACATCAGCCTGAAGGTCATATTTAGGATTGAAATTTCCTGTTCCTCCTTTAGTGGCTTCAGAATAAGGAATATCACCGTATAAATCTGTTAATTGATGATAAATATATACTCTCCAAATTCTGGCTGCTGCTTGTTTGTTAATAGATTCAGCATCCTTTGTGTTCTCGAGAACCAGATCTATTTGATTTACGGAACCTGAATAAGCAGCCCAGTGATCTCTCACATTACCTTCTGCGAAGTATTTGTCGCCCGGCGCAGTTACTTCACTGTACGTAGCCTCCTGTTGCAATGCCTGATTAATAGTAAACCTTCTAACACCCGGACTCAAGCCTACCATGGTTAACTGGGACTTGGTAAAAAGAAATGCCGGGTTAGCAATGGCATACCCATTGGGATTTTCGTTCAGTTTTTCAAGATCCTTTGTACAGGACGTTGCTATGGTAGCAAGAACGGCAGCCACACATATATATTTAAAGTTCTTCGTTTTCATTTTTTAAATTTTAGGTGTGGAGATTAAAATTTAACAATTAAATTAAGGCCAATTTCCCGGAGTCTTGGAGTTGTATTCGAAGACTGGCCCTGATTATTGTCAATAGTATAACTTGATTCAGGATCAAAGTCTTTAATCTTCGTATAAAGAATCGCCAGGTTTCTGGACACCAATGAAATGTCGGCGGACTGCAACTTCACAAATTGCAATTTATTAACAGGAAGTCTGTAGCTCAAAATAACGCTACGAAGTTTAACAAAACTTCCGTCAAATACTGAAGTCTCCAATGGACTTATACCCGCCTGATTGTTATAGTAAGTATCCATCTGATCAACCGGCCATAATTTTGTAAATGGAAGGCCAGCCTGATCAACTCCAGTCACTGTTAATCCATTTTCACGACCAGGAAGAGTTTCCTTCTTTAGTCCGAATCTGTACATGTAACGGGATAAGAGTGATTGAACGGTGTTACCGAACTTTGCATCTATGAGTGTATTCAACGAAAAGTTTTTATATCTGAAGTTGTTCGTTAAGCCCATAGTAGTTGGTGGAACACCAACACCGTATGGTTGTATCGGACCTGAAACTTGATAACCACTCAATCTGTTGTAAACCCTGACGCCAGCAGCATTTGTAAGATAGGTTACACCTTGAATTGTATTAAATGGGTCTCCAACTCTTGAACCATTAACTGAAGCAACTCCGGGAGCAAGTTTTAATACCTCACTCTTATTGTAAGCATAGTTGTAGCTAACATCCCAGTTAAAGTTTTTTCCTTTAATCGGTTCACCCGTCAATAATATCTCAACTCCTTTATTACTTAGAGCACCAATGTTTAGTAAGGCAGAAGTATAACCTGAACTAGCAGCTGTTGGAACAGCGATAATGTCATCCGTTGTTTGACGGCTGTAGTAGGTGAAATCTAAACCTAAACGGTTATTAAGAAATTGCAGGTCAACACCTCCTTCATAAGTAGTTGAAGTAAGTGGCTGAAGATCAATATTCGCTAATGCGGAACTTGTATTTTGTACTGGTCGGCCGATATGCCCACCTTGCTCAAATGTGTATAGTTGGTTGATCTGATAAGGATTCACTGTAGCCTGTCCTACCTGTGCATAGGATGCGCGCAGTTTAGCAAAACTAATCAGGCTAGGCAATTTTATCGCATCTGATAAAATAAAACTGGTTCCAACGGAAGGATAGAAAATTGAATTCTTTCCGGCTCTTAGTTGAGAAAACCAATCTTGTCTGCCTGTGAAAGTTAAGTACAATAAGTTTCGGAAGCCAAAATCCGCTGAACCAAAAACAGAGTTTTGACCGAACTGAGAAAATTGCACATCAGCTTTCTGAAGTGATAAGTTGGAATAACTTATAAAGTTTGGAACAATAAATTCGCTTCCGTTATTGGTGGTACCCTCAATTAGGCTTCTCTCGATAGATCCTCCGCCGAGTACATTAACTGTTAAGTTCTTTACTATGGAAGTATTATAATTCATGAGAAGTTGCCCGGTAGTCCGATGAGAAAAAGAAGCAGCAGAATTATATAATCCTAAAGGTCTTTTAAGTGTACCTACAGGCATGTAATCCATTGATTCAAAACGGTCAATATCTCTCATTGCACTTGCTTTTATAAACAGATTGTCGAGGATATTATATTGTACACTTGCCTGACCCATGAATCTGTTCTTAGTATCCTTATTACCCATGCGGTTAATAACGAAATAAGCGTTTTGAGCCTCAGGAACTTGCTGCCATGGAATTTCCTGGAATGTTACCGGATCATAACCTGGAGCCAAACTTCTGATGTCTACGGTGTTTGCAAGCAGATTAGCTGTCCATGACGTGTTTCCGTCTGCATAACCATTTCCCTGTCTGTTTTTTCCACCTTCAAGATTATATTGCATGGTAGCTTCAACAATTACTTTTTTGGCCAGAACAGAGCGCAGATTTAGATTTGCAGTTTGTCTGTTATAACTAGAACCTGGGTCCAAAGCTTGCGCCTCAAGATCTGATAATGATAAGCGATAAGTTAAAGCTTCAGAAGTACCGCCTGAAAATGCAGCAGTATTCGTTAAATTGGTAGCTGGCCTGTAGAAATTTTTCCAGTTGTCTTTTACGTTTACCGGAGAATATGGACGCATAACACCATCAAATTGTATGTAAGGCTGACCATCCATTTTTGCTCCAAAATTTAAACGCCCGGAACTGATTGACAAGGTTTTAGACAGCGGTTTGATACCATCTTGGCCTTGACCATATTCGTATTGAAACTCCGGGTACATGGATGGGCTACCCATTGAATAGCTACTGTTAATTTCTACTCCTACCCCTTTTTGCATCTTACCTTTTTTGGTTGTAATTAGGATAACCCCGTTTGATGCCTGACTACCATAAAGTGCGGCAGCCGGACCACCTTTCAAAACGTTGATCGTTTCGATATCATCAGGGTTGATTGCTGCAATTCCATCGCCTCTATCTACAGTGGAAAGGCCTTCCCCCAATTTGATTTCACGGTGATTATTACTCATCGGCATACCATTAACGACATACAAAGGCTGGTTATTCCCACTTAAGGAACCATTACCCCTGATTACCACCCGACTTGATCCACCAGGTCCTGAAGACATACCTGTTGCATTCACACCAGCAATTTTTCCGGTTAATGCATTTGCGATGTTATTTTCCCGAGCCTGAATAAACTCATCCCCTTTCACTTCTGTTACAGAATATGCAAGTGCTTTTTTCTCCCTCGAGATACCTAAAGCTGTAACAACCACTTCACTAAGTGCGGTGTTGGCGGCTTCAAGTTTAACGTTTAATGTCGTTCTGGCGCCCACTGTAACTTCTTGCGTTTGATACCCGATATAGGTAAAAACAAGTACGCTGTTATTATCGGGCACATTAATGGTAAACCTTCCGTCAATATCTGTAGTTGCACCAACTGAGGTACCTTTCAGCTTGATACTTACACCGGGTAAGGTTTCGCCCTGTGTGTCGGTTATCTGTCCCCTTACGACGATATCCTTGTCGATTTCAAAAATTTGAATGTTTGGGAAAGAGGCTTCTGGAACAGAAACTGCAAATACCTTTTGAGACACAAGTATTGTTTTGCTCCTGATACTGTACTCGAGCGGTTGATCCTTGAAAACGGCAATTAGAACTTTTGATAGATCCTCATTAACAACATTTATCGTTACCGGTTTTGCAAGGCTGATCAATTCTTTCTGGAAGAAAAATCCATATCCTGTCTGCTTCTTGATGGTGGAAAGCACTTTCTCAATAGGCACGTCTTCGCCATTGTATGTAACTTTCTGTGAGAAGCTTTCAGCACGAACATTTAATATTAACACTACAAGAAGAATGAATGTTAGCTTCATAGCTAGGAAAATTGAACTAAATGTATTTCTTTTACTACCATATGCAAAGGATAGTATCCTGCTGGTAATTAGTGGCTCTAGGTCTATAGATACGGAACGACCTAATCTGCCTTCAGTTTTAGTAAATAAATTCATAAATTTGCTTGGTTTGGTGGTCAATAAACTATCTCGATATTTTTTATTTCGAAGACCAGACTTTGGCCAGGAGCGCGGCAACGCTTCTGGCTTTTACTTGTGCCTTCTTCCAATTAGATTTAAGGCATAACGATAACCTCCTTCCCTTCCAATCGAAAATGTATATTGCTCTTTTCAAGAATTTCCAATACTTCTAAGAGCGTTAAATTAGTAGATATAGCTCCCGAAAAGTGATGCTCGGGCAACCTTCCTTCATATTTGGCTGTTATCCCATACCATCTTCCAAGCTGACGCATGACTGTCTCAATTCCAGCGTTGTCAAAATAAAAATAACCATCTTTCCAGGCGACTTCGATTTGCGTATCAGATGTACGTTGAATTCTAATGCTCCTGTCAACTTTCGACTGTTCTCCCGGTTTTAGAATTTGAGACTCCTTGGTGTTGAGTTCAATTACCCTAACCTTCCCTTCGATCAGAGTAGTAGTAATGGCCGACTCATCAGAATAAGCATTGATATTAAAATGAGTGCCTAGCACTTCCACTGACTGATTACCGGAACGAACAGAGAATTTTTTATGAATATCCTTTGAAACCTCAAAATAGGCTTCTCCTTTTAACTCTACTTCACGGGTATCATCGGTGAAAATAACAGGGAAGCGAAGTGAAGACGCTGAGTTTAACCATACTTTACTTCCGTCAGCCAGATTTAACTGAAACTTGCCCCCAACAGGCGTTTCTATAGTATTATAAACGGTTTTGATCTTGTCTATTGCATTAAGCGGGCTGTTTTGACTCTGATTAGTAAGGGTGTACTCTATTATTCCATTTGAATTTTGATGTACATTAATGCCATTTTGATTGACTAAAACCCCATTGCGAGAATCATCAAGGACAATTTTTCGCCCATCAGCGAGTGTGAGTATAGCTTTAAGGCCGCCAGGAGGTATATCCTTTGGTTTTGAGTGCGAAGCAACTTTATCAGGAACAATTGAATGTGTCAATTCCTTATGAGAATAGAAATATAAGCTACTCATCAGTAATAACAAGATACTGGCTGCTATACCTGCGGAATAAAGTGGCTTAACAGAACCTATTATGCCTATCCGGCTATTACCAACAACTTTGGAAAAGATCACTGTCTTCAGATGTTCCTCATCTTCATATTCATTTAAGTCCCATTCAGTTTGACCGGAAATTTCAGACCGATACCATTGAAACAACTTGTCAATCTCTTCCTGAGAAGCAGTATTATGAAAATACTTTTCAACTAGTTTATGGACTTGATCTTTTTGCATAGGTAACCCATTTGGGCTTATATAAATTAAGTACCATAACAGGGCATACTACCCTTGGTCTAAAAGAAAATAAAATGCTTTTTGAAAAAGGATACGTAAATCTTAAAAGAAAAAATTAAACCCATCCCTTAAACTTAATCGGATGACCTTCAACCCTTTGGTAAGATGTCCCTCAACAGTCTTTTTCGATATCCCCAATAGCATTGAAATTTCGGAGATAGACAAACCAGAATTCCGGCTATAGTTAAACACAAGCCGGCAGTTTTCAGGGAGATGTTCTACAATCTTATTAATATATTCCTGGGTGAACCTGGCCTCTATCTGATCTTCACTAATTGTTGATAACTCTTTTTTACAATTCCGGGACTCGATCTCCTGCCTTCTTTTCTGCCTGTAAATAAGTTTGAATACAGAGAACCTTACTGCGGTGGCCAGATAGTTGTTTAAAGAATCTATATTAAGTTCTGCGCGCCTGACCCAAAGCTGGGTGAATATTTCCTGAACGATATCCTGGGCGATAGATTTGTCTTTACTAAAATTATAAGCAATTGCCAGAAGCCGTTTCCAGTACCTGTTATAAATTTCAGTAAACGCTTCTTGTTCGGCTGCTTTCAGATATTCAAGCAATTCTTTATCCGATGAAGACTTATATTTCAAGATATTGTCAGTTAAGCTAGATCAATATAAGAATATTTCAGCAACTCACTAACATAGTTATCTCAAAAAATTCAAGTTGTTTTCAAAAAGAAATTAACGATTACCAGGAATATATCTCATAAGGATTGAGACACAGATGCCCCACCTGCCGATTTTGGTTTCCGGGCAATCACTTAAAAATTTCACAGGGATATCTGTCAAGAAGACGTATTCCAGTTATCTCGGGTGCTTCGTGGTATTGGTAAACTGGGATAATTGATACATGTAAAAGTCCAAGAATTAATCCTATATCAATAGCTATTAACCCCCATGTATTCAACCAGTCTACCGTATTAAGTACCATTGAATGGGATATAATCCAATGAGAAAATCCCGAAAGGATCCATTGAGATTCCTGTAGAAATCCAGAGGACGATCAGTTGGGCTTTAATAACTTTGAGAAACCTTCATACATTAATGTCATCCAATCAATAATCTCAGTGCAACTAAAACAAATTTTTGTATTGGTGTATAGATTATATCTTTTTTCATCTGTTCGGAATAATTATTTTCGTATAAATTAAAGCTGCCTTCCAGCGCAAAGCATTCCTATGCATACGAATTTTCAAATGCAATCAGGATACAGGAAGAATCTATGGGCTAATTAAACTTTCACTCCCGAGCTCTCTGGCATTATTTAGTTCGCGAAAAAGCTGTAAACTCAGCATTTACCTGATCGTCTGTTAAATTGCTGCCAGAATTAATAAGTACTTTGTACCTGAAAACCACTGATTGACCTGCCGCAAGTTTGTAATCTAACACATCCTTTCCTTTACTAAATTCTTTCTGACCAAGAGGATTGGCTGCAAATAGTCCGTATCCACGAGCATGCCAGTAGGTAGGGTACCCTACATTCTTGGAATTATCAAGAATTACCAATGAAACAGGCTCATTTCCAATTTTTCCATTCAGGTTCATCCATTTCCCTCTGGTTCCCCAAACATTGTCTCCTTCCCTGCCTTCACTACTGCTGTATTTGCCGGTAACCGCTTCATTATTCATTTTTGCGACATCCGTAGCTTTACCACTGGCATCAGTAAACTTTTCAGGCTTATCGGAAGGATGTTCTAATTCCCTTGTTAAGCGAATACCCAGTAAGCCTTCTTTATTATCCTTGAAAGAGACTTCTTCTTTAAGAGCCGTTAGCTTGGTGATCAATTCAATATCACGTCTCTCCCCTTTTCCACTAAATATGTATTTAGTTTCCTCCCTTAATAAATTGGAACCATCGGGTTTTTGCCAATACATTGTGACGTCTAATTCCGCCCGATCGCTATAAGTTTTCATTTTATCGACACTGAAATGCTTAATTGCACCATATCCGCTTTTCCTTTCTGCTGGTATAACGTTTGAGTTATTCCAGAAGTCAAGACCGTTGACATTGCCGTAGTTAAACCACATTCCAACATGATGAGGGTGGTCAACACGTTCTCCCGAACGAGGTGCCAAAGGCCAGCCCCTTGTAATAAAGGTGCCTTGAGCGGTACGTAAAGGATATAAAACCGGCTTCATTAAGTTCTCAGGATAGATATACGAAGTAAAAGGCTTACCATCTATAGTTATATCTATTCTTTTTCCAGCCTTGTTTTCTGATATAGCAAAACGTTTATCTTCACTCCCGGCCAAAAGTCCTATCACCCCTACCAGCAATAAGGGACATAATTTTTTAAAAATCCTATTCATTACGATTATTTAATACCGATAAAATTATCACCCAGATTTACAGCAAACAAAATTGAATTGCAGAATTAGTGTCTTTCCGCGCTTGATACTATATGCCTTAATATTTCGCGGCAAAATCAGCTGCATAAGCATTTATCCTGTCATCGGTTAAATGGACTCCGGAACTAACAATGATTCTGTATCTTAAGGTTAAAGATTTACCGGAAAGAATATTGTAATTTAATTCTTCTTTCCCTTTAGTAAAGTCCTTAAGGCCAAAAGGGTTGGCTGCAAACAGACCGTAGCCCCGCGAATGCCAGTATGTTGGGTAACTCAGGTTCTTCGGATGGTCACAAATCACCAATGAGATATTCTCCTTACCAATATTTCCGTATAAATCCATCCATTTCGCACGAGTACCCCAGATAGCATCACCTGTAATTCCTTCGCTGCTTCTGAAGTTCCCTGTCACTCCTTCATTCGACATTGCTTTGACGGTAGTGGGATTTCCCTGAGCATCGGAAAAAATAACGTTATCCTTTGAAGGTAATTCAAGCTGACGTGCAACACGAATACCAAAGCTACCCTCTTTGGTATCTTTAAATATTACCGATTCTCCCGTGGCTGTTAATGTGGCGATTCGATCGATAATACGTACTGAATCGTTGGCTATAAAGTGAAACTCGGTCTTCTCCGACAAAAGTTCTTTTCCTGCAGGATCGACCCAACTTGCGGTTGTAACCATGGATCCATCACCTTTTCCTCCTGATAATTTACTGATACCGACATGTTTTATTTGTCCCCCATTAACGTTTCGTTTCCCTTCATGACCGTTTCCCCAGAAATCATATCCATTTACATTTCCGTAATTAAACCAATTACCTACCTGATGTATATGATCACGCCGCTCACCAGCTCTGGTTTTGATTGGAAAACCGCGTGTAATGTGGTTGCCGGCAGCAGTAAGTATAGGATAAAGTATCGGTTTATAAACAGAATCGGGCCACCAGTAGGAGGTGAAGAGTTTTCCATCAATCATCACATCTACCCTTTTCTCAGACTGATGGTCATTAAATTCAATAGTTGAACTTTGGCCTTTGTGACTTTGTTTTTGGACTTTAGAACTACAGGCTAGCCCAAAAATGACGGTTAAGAACATTATTGAAATTGATTGTATCTTCATGATTTTTAAATTGTAAAAGATTTTTAAGTAATTGAAAGGCTTTAAGGCTTAAACTTTAAGTGGAACAACGTACGATTTACGATATGCACGGGTGAGCATAGTATCTGCCTCAGGGTCTTTAGAAAACTTTTCATTATCGCCCTTAAACCTCAGTTCGCGCCCAAGGCGGTAGGAAATATTTGCTATTAAGGGGAGTGCTGATGAATAAAAGCCTTCGTTAATGTCACAATTCAAAGTTGCATCTTTGCCGGAGCGTATTGCATCGATGAAATTGGCATAGTGCCCTGTACCACCGGCGGCAAACCTGAAAGTGGGATCAGCAACTTCTTGTTGCTCTGCTTTTGAACGCGCGAAAGGTTCTGTTTCCCGCTTCCGGAAAGCTTTCCAACTTCCCCCGTTGAGTTCCAGGTATCCTTCGGTACCATAAAAGATGTTTCCTACACGGATATCGTGGCTTGACTCTCCGTTGGAGTACCGGCCACGGGTTTCAAACTCCAGCATTTTACCGTCGCTGTATTTAAATACTGATAATTGTGTATTTGGAGTCTCCTGGGAACACTCCTGAGGACTAAACCCATAGATTCCCCCGGAAGAATAAACAGATACAGGGTGTTCATTTTTATTCAGTCCCCAACGGGCGATATCGAACTGATGCGGGCCTTGGTTTCCGGTATCTCCATTTCCTGTATCCCAATGCCAGTGCCAATTGTAATGTACCCGTTTTTCGTTATACTGACGATACGGAGCAGGTCCTAGCCAACGGTCATAATGGAGTGTTGCAGGCGGTTCAGTATCTTTGGCAATTCCAAATGAATCCCTTGGTTTGATACAAAGGCCCCTAGCCATATAAACATCACCTATACCTCCTTCATGGAGAAATTTCATAGCCTCCATCACGTTAGGGATCGAACGGTTTTGGAAGCCAACCTGAACACGAACATTGTTCTTACGGGCAGCCTCAATCATTTTACGACCTTCAAACATATTATGACAAGCAGGCTTTTCAACGTAAACGTGCTTACCTGCCTGGGCAGCCCAGATCGTTCCCAAGGCATGCCAATGGTTTGGTGTGGCAAATGAGACTGCATCGATCTCTTTATCGTCAAATACCTTACGCATATCCCACTCTGTTACCGGCTTTACACCCGATTTATCAAGCACTGATTTAGAACCTTCTGCCCAAAATTTTTCATCAACATCACACAGCGTCTTTATCCTGAGATTAAAGTTGTCTTTCATGCTGCTAAAATTGCTGATATGGGAAGCCCCCCTACCGCTAATACCAATCACCGCTAAATTTAGACGTTCATTGGCACCTAATATTGATGCATAGGATTTCGCACTGAAACCCATACCACCTATAGCTATCCCGGCACTTCCTATAAGGCTTTTCTTTATAAAATCTCTTCTTTTTGTCATTTTATTATCATTACAGATTGATTAAATTATTAATTACTTATGAACAAGCTAAGATTACTCCTTGGCTATTGCGGTTATCAATTCATTAAAAACAGCTTATTGTTCTTTCATTGCGGTTATTTTATCGACAGGTGCTGAACTGGCTTCGAGAAGTATCCACGCGTTATATAAAAACTAAAATACTAATAAAACGTGTCCATCGTAAGAAACATGAACAATAAAAGAGCGAGAACGTTGCCATAAACAAGACTATTCAGTCCTTCAGGTATTAGCTAATGCATTCCAAGGATCTATTTGTCTTATTTTTTTGGAAGAAAGTGCAGCGTAACAATCCGGCAGATCAAATCGCCGTATTACATCCGGCAAGAACGTTGCAAGCGGCCAGTTATATTCTTCGCTTTCAGCAATATCACTATAGCTGGTCAAAGCATTTTTTAAAGTTATTTGTTTGACTGCGGGAGATAGTAAAGCAGCAAAGGTAGCCGGAAATGCTCCCCACCCTTTTGCTACCAGGTGTACTTCATCGTGCCCCGTGGATTTTAACCAGCTAAGAATACTTAAGACATCGTAAGTTTTTTGACCAACGTAAGGTTTATCAAGCATAAGGCTATGTATAGCGTAGAAATAATCATTTCCATATGGCATATTAAAACTGTCGCCACAGGTATTAGGCTTTGACTCTCCTACACCCCTTACATCCATGGCAAAAATGGCGGCATCAGTTTCCTTCTGAAGGATTTCCTTCACCAGGGGCTCATCTCTTAATTCCGCATCAGCCGAAAGATGGGACACATAAAGCACTGCCCTCTTAAACCCTTTTGAGGGTCGTGAATAAAGAGGTTCATCATTCAACCTGTAAACTATAGTAGAAATAGTGGGTTCAGTTTCAACAGCATAAGTAGTTGCAGTCTTTTTTGGATAAGCTCTTTCAAAGCTTTTAAGTATTATACGATAATCGGAGATACTGTTTATGTCCTGTAATTTTAAAACATCAATAACAGCATTTTTCAATTCTTCAACATTAAGTTTTTTACGTTTCGACTTTTGTGTTCGGGCAAGCTGACTTGATATTGAAAAAACTGTATTGACATTTCCTGCACCAACCTGTCCCTTTAGAGTACACCAAAGAGTTTCATCTTTTTCCATAGTTAAAGCAGGTTCTATCTGGCTATTTCCCATGCCAGTTACTTTATTAAAAAAGCCATACATTGCCTCACGGTTTGGCTGAAAATAGCCATGAGAATCTGGCCCAACAAAGAGCTGAATATTTTGCTCTGCCCCCAATAACTTGTATAATTTTTTCAATCGTTCATAAGATTCCTCTGCACCGCGGACATCAAAAAAGTCTTTTTCCTGACTAAGAAGAATTACAGGTTTGGGTGCCATAGCGGCAATAAAGTCAGAATGGTCTAAGCCATAACCAAGTACTTTAGGGGGACATTGTTCTGTATCTGCAGGATTTTCATTTTCCAAATTACGTCTGAACGTGATTACAAAGCAGCCAGGTGCCGCCATTGTAACACGGTCATCAACACCGCATAGCCACGTTGTTTGGGTACCCCCTCCTGAATTGCCTGTTACACCAATATGGTTCGGATCAACTTCTTTGCGTGTAAGCAGGTAATCAATCGCCCGAATACCATCCCAGGTAAACCAGGAAGCTAAATTTTCCCCTGTCAGAAAAAGTTGATTGCCGGAATAAATATGTTCCGTTACACCCGGTTTATACCTGGATGTCAATTCTTTGGACAGGTATTGAATCCGCTCTCCCTGTCCCATCGGATCAAATATCAATACGATGTATCCCTGACGGGCAAGACCTTGAGCAAAAGACTGATATGGCAGGGTGCCTTTGCCAAGGTCTCCATGCCCACAAGTACCTACAACAGCGGGCAAGGGGAATTTTCGTCCTTTGGGAATGTAAAGGTTTGCTGTTACGGGAAAGCCTGGCCGACTTTCGAAAATTACTTTCTCAATATTATAAGTATCCCGCTCAACAGTTCCGGTGACTTTGGCGTTCAGAGGCGTCTTCTCTGGCCATGGACCAAAAGCATCGCTGATCTTCCTTCTCACATCACGCACATAGGCTTCAGCATCAGCTTTGTTTTTTAGAGAAGCACGGCGCTTTTCTCCACCTTGTTCTATTTTTTTTACATTATCAACAAAATAATCGTGTACCATTCTGGGGAAGCGGTTGAATGTTACCAGCTCAGCAGGAAGTGCGGCTTTGGCAGGTAATTGAACCGCAGGTGTTGCAGCGTTAACGGTAGTAATGTTACCGATACCATTACTTAAGATTCCCAAGCCAGTCAAACTAGTAAATTTCAGAAAGTCTCTGCGTTTATTTTTCATGTTGAAATACTTTAATGTTATTGAAGTGGATCTCTTATTCAAATGCACTTTTGACTTAACCAAATTACTAATTAAATCATGCTCTAATAATAAGCTTGGAGTAAAAGAGCGAGAACGTTATCGGTAATGTTAGCAGTATCGCAAATCAAAGCCAATCCAGCGCGAAACAAGCTTTTGAATGTAAACTTAAATTGGATCGTGCGAGTTTGCAGCGGTTAATTTGCAGTGGCAAAAGTATCCAACTTATGACTCAATGGCCTTCACAAATCACATAAAAGCCGAAAAAAGTCAAATGAAATTAGGAAGAAGCTGTAGCTCATGAACAAGCGCTCAAAATACCGATTTCGCAAAGATCATACAGGGACAATATGTGAATCTAATCGCGCACAAAATTATTTCAGATACTTACCAACTGGCAAGCCTAATTCCTGAAAACTCTGTGTAGCTAACTGGGCTATTTTGGTAGCTCCAAAAATACTGAAATGGGTATCGTCCTTTTTACCTTCAGGAAGTTTTTTAAATAGTCCGGGTTCTATCCATAAATAAAGTTTTTTGGATTCTTCAGGGCCGAGCTTTTGAACCAGTTCTGCAGATTTTTTATTTAAGTCGACTAAAGGAATTTGCATTTCTCTAGCCAGATCGCGTATTACAGTTACGTATTCTCCATGTGTATCTACCAAGCTTCCGTTGCTGTCAAAATTTCTCCTTACAACAGAGGTAAATAAGACCGGGAAAGCTCCTTTGGTTTTTGCTTCATTAACATAATTGATAATATTCTGGCGAAAACTTGTACGTGGCTCCGTATAGCGCAGCGAGTCAATTTTTGCATCATTATGGCCAAATTGAATGAACACATAATCTCCGGGCTTTATTTTTTCTATCACTTTCTTCCAAAAGCCTTGCGTTCTGAAGCTTTTAGAGCTTCTCCCGCTTGCTGCAGAGTTATGAATTGTAACATGATCATTAAAAAACTGTGGCATCATCATCATCCAGCCTCGCAGCGGGTAGTTATCGCCCTCAAACTCCGTCGACAACCTTTCAATATTATAATCTGCCATGGTAGAATCGCCAATTGAAAAAATTGTTATTTTTTCTTTATCCAGCTTAAAAGACGCAAATACTATGAAAGATAAAAGAAAGAACAGCCTTATGTTAAATGAATAATTTATCATATTATTTAAGTTTATTTATAAATGGTAACTATTGCTTCGTAATAATCTTAAGCGGCTGGGCCGGATCGATAGAAAACCACTGAGGCAATTCGTTATCAAGTGTTAACGTGCAGGTTCCATTAAATTTATGAACATTAATTTGCCAAAATCCCTCCTTAATATCTTTAGAAGTGACTGCCAGCCTGGATGCAGCTACATTTTCGTTATTTAGCTGCCCCATTACTCGGCCATCAGGGGAAATAACATCTGCTATTGCGTTTAGCGTATTTAAAGTAATACTGAAATCCTTTATATGGGCTGGCACGTAAAAATATAATGGCAGCCTTTCTGCTTTCATCGAGCCCGCAACCATTCGCATACCACCATCCGACGTATTTGATTTATAGGCTGCCGCAGCGCCATGTATGTTAAGTTCAAATAAAGCATCGCGGCTGGGAATATGAAGCATATAAGTTTTGCCTTGCTGGCCAGCAAACGAAATGATCCGCCCCTCTGCCATAGAACCGGCTTGCATTTTTTTGCCTTCTTCATCAAAAAGCGAATAATGTACAAACTCTGCTTTCCCATCCCATCTTTTTTCGTCGATCCGCACCTCGCCAGTCTTAGGTACATATAGTAAAATACTCGTTTTACCTCTTGCCGGTATACTTTGGACATTGGGATTATTAGCAACGGCCAGCGGTGGCTCTAGTATCACATTATAAGAACTTAACAGCTCAGCATCATTAGACCGGGGTAAAACCGAAAAACTGTCTTTAAAGATTAGTCTATCAATCTGATCGTCGCTCAGGGTAAGCGGCGATTTAAAATTAGCCGGCAACGCACCTACCGTACGTAAGTTCCATTGCATTAGCGAAAAGATCTGGCCAAAGAGTTCTAAGCGTTTCTGTTGCTTAGGTTCCTTAGGTGAGGTCAATGCCTGCATGTAATATTCCTCCAGTTCTTTATAATTTGCTCCATAAATTTCTTTATAGTGATCTTGCGTCATATTGTAATTAGCCTTGGGATGTGCTATATAAAATTTCCTGTATTCATTATCGAGCAAAGCATACAGCTTTTCCATGTAAGAAGCAGCTTGGGCGCCGTAGGCTTTAGTATAATACGTTTTTAACAGCTCGTGGGCGTTTTGCCCGGGCTTCCATTCAAGCTTTGCAGTTGTATAATTGCCTGCACCTGAGTTTAGCCAGCTCGATCCGCCAGAAAAATAAGCTCCTTTAAAGCCATAATCTTTTACACGATCAAATGTATAATTCAGAATATCCGGTCCAGGAGGAAGAATATTTCCGTAGGGTTGTACAAGCACAGTTGGAAGATCATAATAATAAACATCAAAGCCGTCTTTTTTAGCGCTTTCGCCCCATGAACGCATCAGTTTATCCCAATCCTGCTGTACCGAAGGGCGATAAAGCTGATAACCATAACTATTAGATGTTGCTACAACAAGGGCGAGATTTGGCTCCAGTTTCGGTATTCCTGCCTCAGGTGGGTACAGATAGCTGGAATAAA
This sequence comes from Daejeonella sp., assembly GCF_037719425.1. GTDB lineage: Bacteria > Bacteroidota > Bacteroidia > Sphingobacteriales > Sphingobacteriaceae > Daejeonella. The sequence goes on from NZ_JBBJNI010000003.1 coordinate 19,923, forward strand.
TATATCCTCCAAGCTTATGATCAGGAAATTCTTTCCTCACAATTTTAGCTATATCGTTGTAAAATTTAAGAACAAGCTTGGTTCTTGAAAGTGCACCGTGCGGATCTTTTTCCAAGAGAGCTGTACTGGATTTACTTTCACTCCAGCCACCTCCATCGGATGGAGAAAGAGAGTACCATCGGAGATCAGGGTTCTTACGGAACGTTTCCTTTATTACTTCTGCATAGGCATTAACCAGTTCCTGGTTTGTTGTTTCAAACTTATAACGGCCAGCCGGTGGCAAAGGCTTTCCGCCTATTTCGGCAAACCACTCCGGGTGTTTCTCAAATGCAGACGGAGGTATAGTCTGTGCCCAGGCATGGGCATGCTGTACAGCCGCCACTTTCCCCAGTTTCATCCGGCGGTTCCATTCTTCTAATAAGGAGTCCCGTGAATTCCCCATGGGCAATACCCGATAATTTAAAGGTGATGTTTCTGTCCGGTCTAAAGAAGATGGAATAGAAATCTTTGAAACTTTCTTGAAGTCCTCCCCAAGGTCTCCTGGCATCAACCAGGTAACACCAAGGTAATCTTCTATAAAGGTGTAGACTGCATTAGAGGTGCCATTACTTACACCCCCCAAATTATTTGTTTTTCCTGTTTGAGTATCCGGGCCAAAGAGAAAGAGGTTACGACCTTTGGCAATCATACGAAACCCATCATCAGAGAAAGCGGATGCATCAAGACCTGCCGCCTTCCACGCTGAAGTGCTTCCCAAACTAATAAAAGGCTCAGAAGGAGGTTTAGAGGATACAATGAGGTTTGGAGAAAATCCTGCAACTTTATTGAAATAATCCTTCAAATCAGCGGCTGCCTGTTTTACTGATAATGATGAGGAAGGATCAATATAGATGGAATATGCTGTTTTACCACTGTTCCCTATTACTATTTCAGTTTGCGCTAACGAAGTTGTTGCAATCTGAGTCAGGAAGACAGCAATGAAAAGCAGGCTTTTCTTTATGGTGATATAATTCATAGTCTTTTATTTTTTATTATTAATAGCCGTAATCCTGGGTTAAATTTGGATTTCCATCCAATGCCCCTTGCGGGATTGGAAATAACTCACTTTTATTTGGCTTAAAGTCTCGTCCAAGATTAAGATTGTAATTAGCATATTGCGGGGTCGGAGATATATCCTGGAGCCAGCCAATAGCCAGATAACCAGCAGGCGGAACACCTGAAGGCGTAGCCAGATAGAACGAGTTAGCATATTTAGGTTCCCTTTCCCCTGTTTTATACCACATAGTTCTGGGAAGCAAATTATATGGTGCCTCATTTGCACGCATTTTGGTTAACTCAGCCCTGGTTTTTATCAAAGTGGTGCCCAATAGATTCCATCTGATCAGATCCGGTTTACGAATCCCCTCGCCTCCCAGTTCGAAGCGCCGCTCATCAACTATAGCCTGGAAAAAAGCTTCTTTAGTGCCAGGAGTTAGACCAATGTTAGTCTCATTACCTTTGAATCCTCTTTTTCTCACTTCTTCAAAAGCACTTTTAGCTTCAGGTGTAGGCCCGTTCTTTAATTCATTTTCGGCCTCTGCGAATATTAGTATTACGTCAGATAATCGAAGTAAATACCAATTCACTCCCTGGTATGCATCGGATGTTGTTGGATAGGGTTCCTTCCAGTCAATACGATATTTTCCATCGGTCATGTTAAGCATTCGTTGAACAGCTATTGTTCTATCCCTGTTTATATAATAGCTACAGAGAGTAACGTCACGCCGGGTATCCAAAGGGTCGAAGGCATAGAAATAAGTGGGCAAGCCTCTTATTGCACCGCTCCCAAAATTGAAACTATTGTTATCAATAGCAGCTCTTGGTCCATTTTTGTTTGAAAATCGCGCATTTCCCCTTTCCCCATCAGCGACTTCAAAGAGGACCTCACCGTTAGGCTCAATTTTTGAAACCATATTGGCGTCTTTAAATACCGCCCTGTAATCAGGGTTAAGTCTGTGTTTATCGCGTCGCTGCATCAATTCATAAGCTTCATCCCTAGCTATCTGGTACATCTTCAGATAATCCTTGCGGCGCTCCATTTGCCTTGACGCTTTCCTCAGGGAATATCCTCCCGCAGTAATTGCTGCCAAAGCACGAATTCCTTTAACAGAACCTTTGGTTAACCGCTCATCATTATTAACGCCCGAATCACCTCTCCAGGGCATAAGTTCGGCTGCTACCCTAAGATCTTCAATAATCCTGTCATAAATAATATCACGATCCACTTTGGGGAGGCTGAGATTCGGCTGATCTATGGACGGTTCTAAAGGAAATGGCACATCTCCCCAATACCTTATCAGGTCTAAATAGAAATATGCTCTTAAGGCAAGGGCTTCACCATAAACACGTTTCAACTGAGCCTTGTCGGTTGCAGAACCAGATTTATATAACTCCATTGCAGGTACATTTTTTATAATGATGTTTGCTCGCTCAATACCCTGCCACAAAGGAGTAAATGTTAATGCCATAGCTGAGTTTTGGGGTGTGGTAGAGTACCTATGAAAATTGTCCAGTGAACCAGGATTGGAAACATCGCCTATAAATTCGTCTGTATCAATGGACCATAAGCCAATTACTCCATTTGCATACACTGCTGCCAATGCTCTGTAAACGCCATATATGGCACTGGTAGCACTTTGACTGTTACTGAATACATATTTTTCATCAAAAGCAGAAACAGGTGCAAGATCCAGAACTTTCCTGCAGGAACCCATTGGCAGAATAAGGGTACTAAGTAAGAGCACCGTGATTAGGATTTTATTATTTTTCATCTTTTTCGAATGTTAATTTATAAAGTCAGATTGAGGCCAAAAACAAAAGTACGGCTGCGTGGATATGCGGAGTAGTCCACATTCGGTGTTAAGGGACTGCCTCTGCGACTATTCACTTGTGGGTCATATCCTGTATAATTTGTGATCAGGCCAAGATTGTTAGCGGTAGCGTAAATCCGTAAATCGTTAACTTTAACCCTTTTCATTAAAGACCTAGAAAAGGTATAACCAAAGGTAACGTTGCTAAATCTCAAATACGACCCATCTTCAACAGCCCATGAATTTGGGTTCCACTTACCATTAGGCGTCCATATTTTAGCATCCTTATTTAATGCTGCTAGAACCTCAGGGGCTGCGCCTGTAACTGTAGTCGATGTAGATGATTGCAAAACAGCGCCGTTTTCGCCTATTTTCTTCCAGCGATCACTCACAATATCCAGCATGTTATTGTTTTGCGTACCGTTGGTAAATTCAATTTTATTAACGTTGTAGACACTCTGCCCATAGGCGAACGTAACAAAAGCACTCAGGTCAAATTGCTTCATCCTTAATTGCTGGTTGACACCGCCTTCAAATTTTGGATTTGGATTTCCAATGATCGTTCTGTCATTCGTAGGATCAATTACCCCATCCCCATTTAAATCTTTGTATTTGATGGAGCCAGGCTGAGTAATTATGCCGGCAGCAGCTGTATTATTTACTACACCGGCTTTTAGAGTATAAGCTTGTGTTGCCGTATTATAGTCAAAGTCGTTTACAGTATAAAATCCTGTTCCGTCGCCTCCTTTCCCATCTATCAAGAATCCATACATTGTTCCGATAGGCTGCCCAACCTTAACGATATAGTCTGCAGGATCGGCGGCAACATTACCTACTCCAGCCCATTGATAGAAATAATCCTGATGTTCTGCAAGCCGCAAGATCTTATTACGGTTAAAAGAAATATTAAAATCTGTTCTGTAGCTAAAGTTTTTGCTCTCTATTACTGCGGCGTTTAATTGAAATTCAAGACCCTTGTTTAGGATACTGCCGATATTTTTCAACTGAGTAGAATAACCGGAAGTAACGGGAACAGGCGTGTTCACTAACAGGTCATTAGTGGTATTTTTATAGGCATCAGCAGTAAGTTGAATCCTGTTATTAAATAGCGCTATATCAAGTCCGAGATTTCTGGAAACAGTACTTTCCCAGCGGAGATCTTTATTTGGAAGTACAGTGGTAATGAAAGCCGGCTGCCTGGATTCATTCAGATAGTAGCTTTGGTTGGTACTAAATGTGTTTAAATACAAATAATCAGAAATACGATTATTCCCAGCCTCGCCAATGCTAAACCTCAATTTCATGTCAGAAATAGCAGGTATGTTCTTCATAAAGTTCTCATTTGAAACACGCCAAGCGACTGAACCGGAAGGAAAATAACCCAATCTCCTATCTGCCGCGAACTTGGATGATGCATCAGCCCGTACCGTTAACATAAATAGATACTTATCATTATATGAATAATTGACACGGCTGAACCCAGACAGTATCCTGCTCTCATTAGAGCCTGAAGCAGGCCTCCCCGGCTTTGCGGTTCCTAAAGTAAGCTGTCCAAGTGCTTTTTCTGCTGTGATTCCTATAGGAAACGTATTTAATTCATTTGTCAGCGAGGCACCTTTTACCGCATAATATTCCTGTCCCAGCAGTAAATTGACGCTATGCCGGTTTATTTTTCTGTTGTAGGAGAAGACATTGGAATTATTAATGGTATTACTTGTATTGGTTTGAATATAGACACTGGGAGTACCGGCATTCTGTGCTCTTGCTTTTGAAGTAAAGTAATCATCAAACGTTTTTCGGGTATTATCGCTAATGTTCAGACCTACGGTAGATTTGAAAGAAAAATATTTTGAAAAAGAATAATTAAAATAACCATTCAAAGTTCTATAGTTAGCGTATTTTCTGGCGTATTGTGCATTGTTTAACGCAACAGGATTGGTTAGATCTAACCCCAGGCCTGCAGCCGTTTCTTCCTGGAAGTCCGGATTAAAATCATAAAGACCATACTCATCTTCAGGCTCCCTGTCAAATGGAATATATTTAATAATATTACGTAAGCCATTGTAACTAACATTACCCCCATCCGACACGCCCTGACCCTTGGTAAGTTGGTTGGTATAAATAACATTAACACCAACTTTTAAGCGCTCACTTGCAGTGTGGTCGAAGCGAAAATTCATAATTTTACGGTCGTAGGCTGAGTTCAATAATATCGCATCCTGGTCATTAGCTGTAAGGCTTAAATTGAACTGTGTAGTTTTGGAGCCCCCTGACACGCTAACATTATGATTTTGATTAAACGCGGTACGGCCCATTAGCTCATCCTGCCAGTCGATGTTCTGCACGTTTTTGTAAACAGATAAAGTATCAAAAGTAGATCCATAACGCTTTTGGAAATTTGTATAAAGTGCCGGATTTTGTATTGTTGGATCAATAGGATTCATTTGATACTGATACATCACATACTCATAAGGATCCATTACTGCCAGTTTGTTTGCTAATGTACTTGCACCGAATGACGCATTATAAGAAATTCTGGTTTTCATTTCTTTGCCTCCTTTAGTGGTAATTATGACAACCCCATTTGCTCCACGAGCCCCGTAAATAGCTGTAGACGCAGCGTCCTTAAGAACGTCTATTGATGCTATGTCCTGAGGAGAAAGCATGTTCAGGCCATTTTCTATCTGGATTCCATCAATAATGTATATAGGAGATGCATCCTGAGTAAGCGACCCAACTCCCCGGACTCTTATTCTCACATCTGCATCGGGAGAGCCTTCAGATGACGTTACCTGCACACCTGCCAGCTTTCCATTAAGGATTTCGGCAGCAGAGTTTATTGGATTATCCTGTAGATCTTTGGCACCAATTGACGAAACTGCCCCTGTAAGATCTCTCCTTCTAACGGTTGCATAACCAATGGCTACAACTTCATTTAGCTGAATATTGTCACCTTCTAATGCTACACTAATAGTGTTTTGTTTTCCTACCTTTAGATCTTGTTGCTTATAACCCAAATAGCGGATGATTAGAACTACACCATCGCCTGAGGGAATTGATAAAGTGAATTTTCCGTCCTTATCAGTTTGGGTTCCTTGGCTTAACCCCTTTACAACAATACTTACTCCGATAAGCTTTTCATCGTTAGTTTTGTCAATAACCTGACCATTAATTTGTCTGGTTTGAGCGTGTACTGTGCAGGCAATCCAAAATAAAACATTAAATAGTAAAACTTTTTTCATCTTTTTTCAAGTTGATTGTAAATGAAGCAATGACTTATTTTGCCATACCAATACTCTTAAAAATCCGTGGCTACGACAGTGTTAGTTTGACTTGAGTACTGATTAGCGTTTCTGACGAAATACCCTGAGCTATTATTAAATATGCTATTAGACAAGCTTAAACAATTTTTCAAAGGAAAAATATAAATCCTTCTGGTTAATCTATGCAACCGTTCTCGACAACGTTTCCGAAATATGAGGGGGATATAAGGCGTGAATTTTAAGCTACAATACAAGGCAGCTGAATTTTGAGAAATCAACTGACTTCCTTGTGATGAGGAAATAAAATAACGGAGAGTTTAAATCAACACGTTTTTTAACGCAATTGATTCTTTGCGGCTTCCCCGTTTCGAATGGCTTCCAGCTCGTCCAATGTCCAGACTTTACTCCGTTTTACGTAGGCTTCTCTGATTTTTTTAACAGTCTCAGGTTTAACCACAGGTGATATAGGAATGCCATTGAGACGTGCTGTGCCCCCAAACTCATACCTAATATAACTAGCTACTGAAGCCACCCAATTATCATTATTAGCCTCCATTGGAGGCATAATACTGGAGTAGGTATTACCATCAATCGGACCACCCAGGCCTTTGAGCAGAATCCGGATGGTAGTATTCGCTTCTGGTAAAGTTAATCGTTTGGAGTTTACTAATGAAGGTGCTGTTAATTGGTTACTGCTTCCAATTCCTTTACCATCGGGACCATGGCAACTGGCACAAACAGATTTAAAAGTTGCTGCTCCAGACAGGATCATGTTCCGGTCTTGTATGTCTAAGTTTGCCAACCGCATCCCAAAATTGCGCACGTCTTCATTCTTATCCAGGGCTTTTTTGGTAGCCATCATCATTTCATTGTCTTTGTTCTGGATTATTAACTGGTTTATCAGGGCGTTTCCCGGCTTCGATTTATTGCTAAATAAAGACAATAAAAGTTGTACCCGCACATCATCGGTTCTATCATTTTGCAATTTGCTAACGGCAGCAATCACCTGTTCATCATTTGTTTTCAGATAACGCTCGCTTATCCAAACAGCTGCTTTCCTAATCTGAGCATTTTCATGTTTAAGAGCCATGAGCACTACATCCTTATCCAAAGCACCTAAACCTTCGAGAGTCCATAACGCATGTAAAACACCGAGATGGCTAATATTTTGATCAACAGCCATTTGTTTTAATTTTGGCACTACTGATCTATCGCCATTTAAAACAATTTGCTTTTGGGCATTATCACGCCACCAACCGTTAGGGTGGTCGAGGTAAGAAATTAATTTGCTGCTGGTTTCGTTGAGCATCCTGGGTTTGTCCGGCTGTTTGAACCCATCGTGTACAACCCGGTATATACGACCTCGCCCTGTATTTTTGGCTAAACCTATCGAATCAATCTTATTACGGAGAAAGGAGCCTGGCTTGGTCCAGTTACCCTGTTGAATGATACCACGGTACATATCCACAATGTATAGAGTGCCATCGGGCCCCGTTGCAGAGTTTACCGGCCTGAAATTCATATCACTCGATGCGATAAACTCCTGTTGGTTATACACGTTTTCAAGCATGGTTTTTCCCTCATGCTGAATTACTTCAGCGCGTCTTACAATTCTGGCAACCGGCTCACAAACAATATAATCGCCTACCAAATCCTGCGGCAGGCCATCACCACGATAAATAGACTGGCCACAAGCCCCGGTAATATGGTTTAAGGTATTATTAGGAGACAATCTTCTTAATCCCCCCTGCACGTCAGGCGTGGCGATAATTGGCCAAACTTCCTGAAATGATTCACTATATTGATCCGGAAGCTCCAGACGGCCGTAAACCGGGTTTATCTGAAATGCAGTAACCGGCCTCTCGCCGCCGGCTGACGAATAAAACAAGCGTCCGTAATTATCATGCGTCAGTCCCCATTGCCCACCAGATCCGCTTACAATAGTGTCAGCCTTCAAGGTGCCATTTGTATATCTGAACCGAATGGGCTCATAGGTCATGTACATCCAGTTATCCAGGTTCCAATCCAAGCCACTGCGCTGGTGTTCCATATTGGCATCCTGAACGATATATTTACTATTTTCATATACAACCCGTTTAATATCGGCCTTGCCGTCACCATTAGAATCCTTATATGCATGTATAGTAATAGTATTGGTTTCATTTACCAGCAACTCGTTGTTTACGCATTGCAACATTCGGGGCAGTAACAGGCTGTCAATGAAAATTGTGCTTTTATCCATTTTCCCGTCATTATTGGTATCTTCTAGTAACGAAATGCGGCTGAGTGGCTGCTGTTCACCCGTTGCATCAGCATCCTGCATGTAGGTTAGCATCTCGGCCACGTACATACGAGCATTCCCATCCCAAACAATGGCAACAGGTTCTTTAATCATGGGCTCGCTTGCAACCAGTTCCAGGTGATATCCCTTTGGAAGATATATCGTTTTCATGCTTTCTTTAGGAGAAAGATAAGCTGGTGAGGGAACAGGATTAACGACTATCCTTCCCAGAGAATCCCTTTCAACTACATTTTGAGCAGTTCTACAGGTATAGACTAACATTGACAGGCATAAAATCGTTATAACCCATTGCTTATTTCGTTCCATTCAATAGCTGTTTGATTAATTTTTCTTGAATTCCTCTTAACTTGGTTCAAAATAAGTGTTCATTTCAAACCATAATTTAAAACATGGGATTTCCCTGGTTGAAAACAAGTCTACAATTATTCTAAAGAAATAGGAATTTGCCATCATAGAATTCTATGCAAGCGTTGTCGAGAACGATTGCATAGATAACTAAGTCCTTAAAAAGAAATAATGTATACCTGTTTTAAAAATCAAGCCCTGAAAAGTTCATAAAATACGGGCAGTGACTTAACATACTAAACGAAAAAGACTATTACCAGCCCGGATTTTGTACAAGGGCAGGAGCTTTAGCTAACTGTGATTGAGCAAAGGGGAAACGATACATTTTATCAGAAAATGTTCTGCCTTGAACTGTAAAATACGTATAAGTGAAAGGTGCTGTAGTCCCTGTTATTCTTACGCCTCTAACCGGTTTATTAAAGAATTGATCTCCCAGTTTCCAACGACGAACATCAAAAAATCGGTGCTCTTCAAAACAAAGTTCCACGCGACGCTCGTTATGAATTCTCAACCGCATGGCATCCCGTGTTGCAGGGACATAACCATTACCATTTATGTTAGTGCTCTGCAATGCGGCTAAACCATCAGTCGGAGGGGTAGTCCCTCTCCGTCTTACATCATTAATGGCATTGTATACTTCAAACGATGGCGAGGCCATAGTTTCATTAAGTGCTTCTGCATAATTTAACAAAATTTCAGCATATCTAAAATATACATATACTCTTCTTGTAGCAGCAGTATTAGTAGTATTAAGGAATTTACGTAGATAATAGCCTGTAGAAGTAGTTCTATCACCGGTAGCCTGTGAATTGTTATCTTTTGCTCCAACCCGGGTATCAATATTTACACTCCTGAAATTCAACCCATTATAATTTATAAACAGATCGAATCTATCGTCTCGGCCTACATAAGGATTGGAAGCGTTGTATCCGGAACCAGCGGTATTTATGCTTTTTCCTGTTGCCTTCATCTCAAATGCATCAACTAACTCCTGTGTAGGGTTAGTTCTACCATTACCATCAGTATAGCTCGGAGGAGCATTATTTACATCAATCGTTGTAGATGATTTGGTTTCAGCAGAAAATATTATTTCTTTATTAAATGCTTGGGTTCCAAAATTCCACAAATTCGCCAGCTGTGCTGTGGTAAGAAGCCCGTGTTTTGTTCCTGAGAGATCAATAACTGCTTTGGCAGCATTTGCTGCTGCCTGCCATTTGGCTATATCATTACTAGGGTTATTAAGAGGACTTGCGAGATATAACAATGTCCGTGACTTAAGAGCTAAAGCGGCTGCCTTAGTTGCCCTTCCCTTTAAAGCTGTTCCGTGATCTACTGATGTTGCATAGCTAATATTAGAAGCAGCAAGGTCACAATCGGCAATGATCTGTGCCGCTACCTCGTCAAATGTGTTTTTAGGAAGATCCAAATTCTCTTCAAGACCAAAAGGCTTGGTTGCAATGATAACTCCACCATAACGTTTCAGAAGTTCGAAATGAAACATTGCACGTAGAAAATAAGCCTCTCCTATCAATGTTTGTTTAGAAAGTGTTGCATCGTCAATAATTGCACTTGTGGGGGCATTTTTTAAGAAAATATTAACACTTCGCAATGCACGGTATTGCTGAATGTAGACATCATCATAAAGCAATGTAGGACCCCAACTGCCATTATTAAACACATTGATTCCCGCGCCGGGCAATGCGCTCACTGCTTCATCGCTTCCGGTTGAGAGCCCAAATTCTCCATTTAATTCATACCTGTAATCGCCGTCCCGATTTTCTACCAGCCCGCGATATACATTATTCAAAAAATTTCTGGTATGTTCATTTGATGCAAAGACCTGTTCTTCCGAAAGTGTGCCATCCACAGCATAATCATATTCCAAATAGTCCTTTTTACAAGCTGAAACCCCGATTATTAAAAGAGCTAAACACGTTTGAATTATATATTTATTCATAATTAATGCTTTAAGTATTAGAATTTGGCATTTATTCCTAAAGAATAAGTTTGCATGTATGGATAAGTTGAACCGCGACCTAAAAAAGGAAGTTCGGGATCAACATCCAGGTCTAATTTTGAAAACGTTATCAGATTAAATCCGTTAAAATAAAATCTAAGATTTTGCATCTTAACTTTTGCCGCTAGAGATTGTGGTAGAGTCACTCCCAACTCAATGGTTTTTAGCTTTAGATAATCTGAATTACGAATCCAAAAATCGGAATTCGCCCGGTTATTACCCAAATTTGCTATCCCAACTCTTGGATAAATTGCAGTTGCTGCAGTAGCTGGTGTCCATCGATTTAAGCTTTCACGATTGAATGATGATGGCCCCGCATATACTATATTGCTAATATCTGTCTTCTGTCCCATCGAACCCTGAAACTGTGCATTCAAATCAAATATTTTATATTTGACAATTGTTCCGAAACCGAGATAGGCGGGTGACCCAAAAGGGTATCTAACCCTGTCATTCGCATTAATAATATTATCGTTATTCATATCCTTATAACGAATATCTCCTGGAAGTATCTGATTAGATAATGTAGATTTTGGTCCTGCAGAAATCTCTGCAGCATTTTGATATAAGCCATCAGATAAATAATAAAGACCTGTACCTGCAGCAAATCCTATGGTCCTTTGGTAATTCGGAACACCAAGTTGACCGCCTTGATTGATGACCTCATCATCAGTTAGCAAAAAGTTCGCATTCAATGAAAATTTGAGATTACGGAAGTCTCTATTGTAGAACAATGAGCCTTCTATCCCTTTACTATTAACTATCCCTTCATTCAAATCTCCGCTCGTCTGACCAATTATATCTGGTATTGATGAACTAGTTAAGATCCCTTCTCTTCTATTCCTAAAGACATCAACTGTTGCTGAAATGGTATTCCCAAAGAGGCTAAAATCTAAACCAAGATTGGTCGTTGTTAGCGTTTCCCAGGTAATAAAAGGGTTACCTATATTTAGTTCATTTGCCGAACCTGTAAGTGAGAAACCGGTTCCCAACTGATATCCGCTAGCATTAGAACCAAGATTACGGGTGTATCGGCTTTCATATGGAAATCTTCTAAGGCCATCACCAAACCCAATCTCAGTGTTCCCGGTTTGACCATAAGAACCTCTAATCTTTAAAAAACTAACCAGCTTACTGTTGATTAAAAGATTTTCATCAGAGACAATCCATCCCGCAGAAATAGCTGGAAAAAATCCATATCTTTTGCCCTTAGGAAGGTCATCATCACCGGAATAGCCCCCGACCAGACTTAACAGATACTTCTGTTTGAAGCTATACTCAATACGTGAAGAAATTCCCTGTAATCGTTGAGAAAAATCAGAAAAGCTGCTGAAGTCAATAACTTCTGATCTCATTCCCCGTACACTTGCATTCACTTTATGGTCATTGATTGACCGGTCATAATCAAATCCAGCCCAAATTTCACTAGATCTGAAAGCATTTGAGTAAGCTGCATTTCTGTAATCTATACGTGCTTCTGTTCTGTAGGGAATAGGATTTCCACTACCCGAAGCATCAAAAACTCTGTAATTCTGACTGAAGCCAGAAGAATAGTCACCCCTTGTATCATAGGAGAATAAAACATTGGCAGATAATCCTTTGGCCAGCATATCCAGTTTATGAGTTGCATTAACATTTGCAAATCCCACCCTTTGCTTGGCGCGAATTACACCGTTTGATGTAATTGCCCCCAAAATATTATTTTGATCCTCCGTTGTTCCCCCAAAACTCCCATTAGCGTTTAAAATGGGATAAGCATTCGGTCTGGTATTATTTATTAATCCCATTAAAGCAGGAGTTCCAAATGCTGGATTTATGCGATTTTCAACCCTGCCGGCTAAATTTACGGAAACTGCAAATTTAGCATTTACATTAAAGTCAATATTCCCTCTAAAATTAAAACGCTTGTAGGCATTATTACTGTTATAGTCGGGGCCTTCTGCTTTATTAAATAGCCCTTCCTGCTCCAGGTAGCCCAGTAAAGCGAAATATCGAACATTATTATCTCCACCCTGTGCAGAAGCCACATATCGCTGAAAAGGTGCTGTGCTTTTAATAAACTCATTCTGATAATTGTTGTCAGGGTATTGTAAGGGATTAGAACCATCCTTATAAGCATTTAATGCAGTCTGCGTGTAACGTGGAACGGCAGTGGGGTTATCATTTAATAATGCTTCGTTATATAATGTAGCATATTCGAAAGAATTTAGCGGGTGCAGCATATGATCCGGATTTTGCAAGCCGTATTGTGCATTAAAGTTTATAGACGACTGAGTGGCGTTTCCCTTTTTGGTTGTCACCAGGATTATGCCCTGCGAACCTCTCAAACCATACCAGCTCAACGTCGCCGGATCCTTCAATACGCTAAAGCTTTCAACTTCCTCAAAGTCAAGATCTGATAATTCACGTTCAATGCCATCAACCAACACTCTTGTATTCACAAAATTGAAAGAGTTTCTTCCTCTTAAACGATAATCACTGAAATCGCTCCCAGGTTGGGTACCTGCCTGTAAAACATTCAGTCCGGGTAATCTTCCGGAGAGTACGTTTGCTAAGGAACTGGTTGAAGGCTGCGGCAGATCAAATGTCTTTATAGAAGAAACTGCCCCTGTGAGATATCTTTTTTGCCGTATTGCAAATGGTATTTCCACGTAGTCATCATCACCAGCCAGAATTTTAGCTTTTTCTAAAATTAATTCAATGCTTTCGTTGAAATTTAAATCAAAGGTTTTTGTTAAGAATCCTGTCTTTTTAAAAACCAGAACATTATTACTGGCTGTCGTTATAGAAAATTTCCCTGAAGCATCCGTAACGGTTTTTGTGTTAATCTCCTGAATAGTAACCGTTACTCCTTCAATACCGGTATTATTTGCATCCTTTACCAAACCGTTATAAATAATCTCAGAGGCTCCATTTCTTTGTGCATACGAAGACATATTTATTACGATCAAAATGAATAGACATATCCATTTTATTTTTTTATATAAATTTTCCATGAACATTATTTGTTTGTTAGGCATGAAACTGCCTGCAGAATGCATATCGATCCCTTGAACAGGATTATTCATCCTTGTATAAACATTAGAAGTTTTCATAATGGCTCTTATCTTATCTGTTATTTTAGCTTAACTAATTAGGCCACCCAGGATTTTGTAACAGATTATTTCCTTTTGCTATTTCATTTAAGGGAATAGGATACAAATGCATGAAGTCATCAAACCTCCGCTGATAGTCATTAGACATAACTGTTGGAGCATAAAAAAAAGTTGTACCTAGTTTCCTGACATCCATACGTTTTATTGGCTGACCAACAATTTCACGGCCTTTTTTCCAGCGTAAAATATCAAACCATCTTACATTTTCAAAAGCCAGTTCAACGGCACGCTCATTGCGTATCAGATCACGCATATTATCTTTAGAAAGAGCAATACCACGCGCAGAAAATGTTTGGGCAACTGTTGGCATATTGACAGTTGGTCTTTGTCGAATCTGATTAACGGCAACCGCTACACCTGCCACCGGACCCTGAGCTTCATTCAACGCTTCTGCATAATTAAGTAGAATCTCACCATACCGGTAATAAACAAAGTTCAGAAGGGCTGTCGAAGTTGTATTCCCTTTTAAAGCTTCAGGCCACAATTTACGGCAATAATAGCTTGTCGCCGTACCGGTACCTACAGTACCTGAAACATCTTTTCCATATGTAATTCCATTTGCTATAGGGGTGTACCATGTTTCCATTTTTAAAGGAGCTTGCCAGGTCTGATCATTATGAATCACATTGAACTCCAACCTGGGATCTCTATTGTTATATGGAGATGCTAATGTATAACCTGATCCGGTATCGGCAATACGGTACCCTTGTTTAGTCTCGTAAAGATCCACATGGTTTTGAGTAGGATTTAATGAACCACTCTTTTCAAGATACCCATTTGTACTTGGGGAAATTAGGTAATCTCGAAAGAAACCAGATACATTTGATATCCGCGGACCCCTGATGTAAGCGAGAATATATTCATGCGAAATAGGGTCTGTTAATATTTTTGAATAATCTGAGTGTAAATTATACCTTCCCATATCAATAACCAATTTAGCAGCATCAGCCGCCTTCTGCCATTTGCTGGCATCTCCTGAGGGGTTCCATAACGGGCTGGCAGCTAATAATAATGCTCTTGAACGCAACGCCCTCACCGCACCCAGATCCGGTCGTCCATTATTATTTGACACATCGCTTCCGGGAATAGTCATAGAATAATTTGGGTTCCATCCCATTTGGGGGGTGTACACTAAGGCTGGACTTGCTCCTGTATTGTCAAGAAATGTAGTATTGCTAAATATTAGCTCTGCTTCGTTAATGTCCTTTTCAATAAAAGCAAGTGTTGCTTCGAAGGTGCTGCGTGGAATATCTAAATTATCAGTCAATTGTAAAGGTTTGTCCATAATAATTGCACCTCCCCAGCGTCTTGCAAGTTCGAAATAAAAATAGGCTCTGAAGTATAACTGCTGGGCTTTCACTAACTCTCCATTTAAAGATGGTTCGTTTTTCCATGGGATACTAGAATATTGTTCAAGGAAAACATTAACATTCCGAATACCCTGATAAAACCTAACATAAGGGGGTAATGCTCTGCTTCCAGATATTATGGAGGTAAATTCAGTTGCATGTGAACCATTGGTCCAATCGCCGCTGTACACGGCTTTGAAAACCTCATCTAAATTACCACTAACTGCCTCATCAGTAAATTCCGAAATAGTGCCCCTGTGTGGTTGTCCTACAGAACCTAATCCATAATAATCAATAATTGTAAAAGCAAACGAACGATCAGCAAACTGAGCAGCAAGCTTAGCATCTTCAAATACATCTTTTTTTGCAGTTACAACACCAGTGTCTCGTTTAAGGAAATCTTTTTTGCATGATGACATCGTTAACAATGCTGCAATTACCAAGACTATATAGTTGATTTTCATTGTCTTAGATTAAAAAGTAATATTTAAATTCATTTGATATGTCCGAATATTAGGATATGTAACTCCTCTGTTTACATAAGTCCCCACACTTCGATCGTCACCATTTTCCGGATCAAGTCCCACAAAGTTTGTCCAGGTATATAGATTCTGGCCGGTTAGGGAAACAGTAGCATTTGACAGCTTTAATTTGGAAACAAATTTTGGAGGTATAACATATTGTAAAGAAATATTTCTTAGCTTAATAAAGCTGGCATCCTGCAGGTTAAAAGCATTTATAATACCGGTGTTCTCCCGTTGATTATCGGTTCTTCCAAAGAACTTATTTCCGCCTAGAGAACTTGGTCTTACTGCAGGATATTTAGCATCCGGTGTTTGCGGAGTCCAGCGATCCAATTGATGGGTATAATATTGGGGCACAATAAATATAGCATCAGTTTCAACTAAGTTAAATTCCGAACTTACCTTATCAACTGCCTGAAATAATGCACTTAAGGAAAATCCTTTAAAAGATATACTGGGCTCCAAACTGTATTGATCTATAGGCAGGTCAGAATGGCCTATTGCTGTATAGTCCTGATCATTGATCAATCCATCTCCATTAAGGTCCATAAGTTTAATATCTCCGGGTATAAATGGGAATCCTTCCATTTTGGCCCATGAATTAACTTCCGTTTGGTTTTGGAAAAAGCCGGGCGCCACAGCATAACCACGAAACTGTCCGATTGCAGCGCCGGATTTTCTTAGATTTCCTTTTTGATTAAGGGGTTCATCCAATATGATTCTCTTGTTTTTTATATGACTAAATTGGAAATTCAACCCATAACCGAAGGATCCACTTCTATTATTCAATTTCAGCTCTGCTTCCAGACCACCATTGTAATTCTGACCATAATTATATGTGGGTACACCTTCTCCATAATGTGCAAAAGTAGAACCGGCCTTCGAAAGCAGAATGTTCTTTCGCTGTTCGTCGAATACATCGAAAATAACTTGAATACGGTTATTTAAAAAGTTAGCATCAAGACCTAAATTTCGCTTAAGGCCGGTTTCAAAAGTTGCAAAAGGATTACCAATGCGGCTGTGCTGATAAACAATAGCATTAGCTCCCGTGGGAAAAGCCGAAGTTGGGCCAAAAGCACCACCCGCAAACCTGCTAGGATTGCCGAGAAAAAAGTTTCCTAAAGGGCCCGGGCCTCCTGAACTATACTCATCCAGGTATAAAAACCTGGAGGATACATCAGCAAAACCGACCAAACCAATATTTCCGCGAATTTTAAGATAATCAAGACCAATAGATTCACTTATCCCTTTCATGAAGTTTTCATTACTCAGCGTATACCCTAATCCTACAGTTGGAAAAAATCCATAACGGTAACCTTCATCAAAGTTTTCCGATCCCTGGTAAGAACCATTGAATTCTGCATAATATTTATCATTAAAATTATATGCTGTTCGAAAAACTATTCCCTGAAAAGCACGTGGTGCAGCAATCCCGGCAAGGGATCTTATCTGTCGGGTACCTACTAAAGCTCCCGAAATTTTATGACCACTAAACGCTCTGTTGTAGTTCGCCTGAAGCTGAAGATTCGTTTTAAGAAATCCATCGCCCACCCCTGCACGTGCAGTCAGCGGATCTTCTATTCTAATAGTCGCAGGAGCAGCAAATGCCGGTTCAATTTGACCGGTAACTCTATTTACCGTATACACAGCTCCTGCTCCAGATTGATTCCGGTAAAATTCAGAACTCTGGTCATATGAAAATGTACCGGTTAAATCTAATCCTTTGGTGATAAAGTCAAGTTTTTGATTAATCATAAAGGTACTTTCCAGAATATTTTTCTCTCCGGTAGTAAAACCGGCTCTTTTCAGATTAAGATAAGGATTTTCCTGATAGGCTAAGGCCCCTCCAAAACCAACACCAATAATCTGGTTATATGTGTCATCCATCGCTATTTGCTGTGGAGTACTCCTTGCTGTGGCAGCACGGTTAAAAGGCATTGACCATGATGGGGCGATATACATCCATTTAAATGCAGCTTCAGCACCGCTAAGAAAATTAGCTACAGCTGCTGTCTGGGTATATTTTATGGCACGTACCGTATATTCATTTTCAATTCTTCCTCCAATATTTAAACTTAACAGTGTTGTAGGAGTCAGTTTATAATCCAGGTTAGACCTGAAATTTGTTCTTTTTGCTTCGGGCGAAGTTTTATAGCCTAAGGGAGTATCGAAATGCTTAAACATTCCATCTTCATACATATACCCTACTGATACAAAATATCCAACTTTCTTATTACCCCCTCTAAGGCTAATATTTTGCTGGTGTCTTGACCAGACATCCTGCGTTAACTCATCAAACCAGTCCACATCCGGATAAAGAAGAGGATCTCCTGTTCCAGTCCTAAAGGTTTCTATATCCTTAGCCGTAAAAAACTTTTGATATGTATTGACATCTAAAAGCCCGGCTGCAAGCAAATTATTCTCCGCCTCATTGTGTAAGACAGCAGCCTCATAGGAACGTAACGGTTTTGGTCGTTGTCCAAACGTATTTAAACCTACCTGACTACTAAAAGTAACTTTCGTTGGTCCTTCAGCACCTCGCTTAGTTGTAATAACAATTACACCATTAGCACCCTTAAGTCCGAAAAGCGCTGTAGATGCAGCATCTTTTAACGTACTGATAGACTCAATATCGTTAGGATCAATATCCCCGAATGTTTCCCTTTCTACCCCATCAACTATTATTAATGCTGCAGAATTTGACGATGCTCGGCCTCTAATAAAAATTTCAGAAGCACTTGCACCCGGACGGCCCTGTAGCTGCCTGGTCATTACCCCAGCCATTCGTCCCGTTAATGCATTTGTAATATTACCTACCGGAGCTTTAACAATATCTGTAGCAGTAATTGTACTTACGGCAGCAACCGATGCAGCTTTAGTTTGTGTACCGAAGCCCACAACGACAACTTCATTTAAATCATTGAATTTCTCAAGTAGAGTTACATTGATCTGTGAATTGTTATTAACCTGACGCTCTAACGTGGTAAATCCAATGTAAGAAAAAACTAACACAGAACGCTGGTCAATTATTGGAATGGAATACTTACCATTCAAGCCTGTTACTCGTACTGTAGTTGTTCCCTGCACACTTACGTTTACTCCAGGCAGAGTTACTCCCTTATTATCCGTAACAATTCCGGTTACCACAGAGTTCTGCGCGTGCAGATTTGTTACTACAAAGCACAAGACCAGCAGAATTCCTTTTTCAATAAACTGCTTAAGTATAATTTTCATCATAATTTGTTAATGAATAGGATTAATAAAAGATAATTAATATGTGGTTTTACTGATAATTCTTACCAAGCATTCCTTGACAGATCTGAACATTAGTACTTTGTCCCTTGGTTAAAATTTGTTGATTCACTACCTGTTTCTTATAAATTCTCTGTTAACCATTGTTAGAATTTATTAGCAGTTTTTGATAGTTGGGCACTACAGTTTTATGAATTTTCCGGAAATAATTATCCTAAAGTAGTTATTAAAAATATCGTTAGTAGGAAAATGAGGATAGAAAAGAGCGAGAACGTTATCGAAAGTCAGATTTGATATTTTGAGGATTGCAGCAATAACCAACTGTATTGGATACGAAGTTTCTAAACGATCATTGCATTCTGAATGAGACCTGTTGGGAAGTTTATGCAAATGTTGCCGATAACGATTGCACAGATAAATAACTCTTACCAGAAGGAATAAAGGTATACTTGCAATTGACAAATAGACTCTGAATAACAGGAGTATATTTGGGCAATAAAGTTAATTTAAACTTAAGCGAAACGGTGTATAGCTTAATACAAAGCTGGTAAATTATCGAATTCTGAACAAAAATCGATAATGTTTATTATAAGAATTGGACTAAGACAGCACTGTTATATTTTTACTTATACTATTGTTGTAAAAAGCACTCCAAATTTAATCTAATTGAAATATGGCGCGTCATTTTGTGACAATAAAGGATATTGCAAAAATTTTAAATGTTTCCGTATCAACGGTATCCAGGGCTCTAAGGGACACCTACGATGTTAATAAAGAAACTAAAGAAAGAATTTTAGCCTTAGCTGCTGAATTAAAATATAAGCCAAATTTTAATGCCACTGGTTTAGCGAAAGGAAGTACACATAATATTGGCATTGTTCTTCCATTTATTACCAATTATTATTTTTCAACAGTTATTACAGGAATACAGGAAGTAGCATATAATAATGGCTATAATATTATCTTATTTGTTACAAATGATTCTCCTGAAAGAGAATTATCGATAATCCAAAATTTATCTGTTTCGAGTTTAGATGGTTTGCTGGTATCGATTTCTTCTAATTCTGATTCTTGCAATCATTTTCAGGAAATTATTGACGAAGGGATGCCAATTGTTTTTTTTGACAGGATAGCCAGTGAAATTGAAGCTTCTAAAGTTATGCAGGATGATTATAACGGCGCTTTCGAAGCCGTGGAACATCTTATTAAAAATGGTTATACGAAAATTGCACATATTGCCGGACCCAAAGGGCTGACATTCACTGAAAAAAGGTTGCAGGGATATCTTGATGCATTAAGGAAACATAATATCGCAGTTTGTGAAGATTGGATCATCTTTTCAGGGTTTTCGAAGGAATGCGGTGAAGAGGATACCTATAAATTATTGAATTGCACGATACGGCCAGATGCGATTTTTGCAGTAAACGACAGAAAAGCAATCGGAGCGATGCTTGCTCTTAAAAATAAAAAAATTGTTATAGGCAAGGAAATTGGAGTAATCGGATTTACTAATGATCCTGTATCAACTATAATTAGCCCCTCTTTATCAACTATCGCAGAACCAGCTTTTGAGATAGGAGAAAAAAGCTGCGAATTACTTTTAAATCATATAAGGAAGAGTTATTTTCATCCTCAGGAAATAACACTACCGGGTCACCTCATTATCAGAGAATCAACAAAAAGGTCCTGATCCTACTCAAAGCTTAATCACAAGTAATTTTTATATAAATTAAGTCGTCTCCAGCCTTTTCGATAGTTCATTACCCTCAATGATAGAATTCGTGTCAGCCTGTAACCAAGAATCATAATCCGCTATTACTCATTTCCAAGCTGTTCGTTTGAATTGTAAACAATTTTCCCCTTTACTATTGTGGTTTGAATGCTAATGCCCTCATCAAAGATGACGATATCAGCATCTTTACCCTCAATCAACGATCCTTTCTTATCCGCAATATTCATTATGCGCGCTGGTGTACTGGTGATCATCTTAACAGCATCTATAAGCGGAACATTGGCCATAGCAACCATGTTTTTCACTAACCGGTTTGCCGTGGCGACACTTCCTGCAAAAGAGCTGCGATCTGGAAGTTTGGCAACGCCATCTTCTATTATCACCTTTAGTCCGGAATATTGGTTACCCAACATACTTTCACCCTCAGGCATACCCGCGCCACGCATCGAATCCGTTATCAAAGCAATTTTATCTGCTCCCTTTATCTTATACACCAGTTTCAGCAAAGGTGCTGGCAGGTGTATTCCGTCAGCAATGACCTCAACATCCATTTCATTTATGAGATAGGCGCTTTCTATCACTCCCGCATAACGAAAGGCATCTCGCTGGGTAACTCCCGACATACCTGAATATAGATGTGTAGCAAGGGTATACCCGTTTTCAAATGCTTCCAGTACCTCTTCATAAATTGCGTCGGTATGGGCCAAAGCTGCCAGAATCCCTTTGGACCGCAGATATTTTCCAAATTGTATTGCTCCCTTTAATTCAGGTGCCGCACTCCATCTTTTAATAATATTGGAGCGGGAAATAACATCTTTATATTCTTTGGGATCAGGATCCCGAATGTAGCGGGGATCCTGCGCTCCACGCTGGGTCATGGCAAAATAAGGGCCTTCCAAATGCATTCCCATAAGTTGAGCTCCGTCTATATTTTCCTTACTTACCTTTTCGAAAATATCAAGAGTTTTCAACAAATCACCCTTTTCGCTGGTTAACGTAGTAGGAAACATAGCTGTTGTTCCAAACCGGGCATGGGTTTGTGCTATCTCAAGGAAGGCTTCAACGCTATTATCCATAAAATCATGGCCACCGCCGCCATGCACATGAATATCAATAAAACCAGGAGATATGAAGTTTCCTCCGGCATCGATTTCAATCGCCCCGTCTACATCAATATCTCCCTCTTTTACGGCAGTGATGGTATCTCCGCTAATCAGAACTGTCCCCCGGGGAATAATCCGGTAGGGTGTAAGGATCCGCCCGTTATATATTTTTAATCGTTGTGAGTTCATGTTTCTAGCTCACTGTCTTTATCGCTAACTACTATAGTCCCTTTTTGAAAATTTCCATCTTCTGAACACACTTAATTTTTATGAATAAAATCGGCAGAAAGAAGCGCCGCAGAATTCTGATCTAAATAGTAAGTGCAATTCGGATGCAGCTGAAGAATACTTGCTGGCACTAAATTGCTGACAGCGCCTTCCAGAGAATCTTTTACAGCACTAGCCTTTCTTCTGTCCGGAACTGAACAAATAATATATTTGGATTTACATATTTGACTAACCGACATACTAATGGCCTTTGCAGGTACATCCGAAACAGACTTAAACCAACCTTCGTTGTACTGCTGTTTACGGCATTGCTCTTCCAGGTCCACAATGATATAAGGTTCTAGCGTATCAAAATCGGCAGGTGGATCATTAAAAGCAAGGTGGCCATTTTCTCCAATCCCAACCAATGCCACATCTATGGGATTCAATTCAATGATACTATTTAATCGATTACATTCAATGACAGGGTCGGCTTCACCATTCACTAGATAGCTTGCTTTCAAAGGCTGCACCTTGTCCAGGAATCTTTCCTTCAAATATTTCCTAAAACTAGCATTAGAAGACTCCGGCAATCCAATATATTCATCCAGATGGAACATTACAACTTTGCCCCAGTCTATATCTTTTTCTAAGACTAATTGCTTTAATGTCTCAAATTGACTTGCCCCGGTAGCCAGAATAATATTTGCACTTCCATTTTTCTCAATGGTGTTCCTTATTAACTCGGCAGCTGCCTTTCCAGCTGTATTACCTAATTCAGCAGGATCTTTTGTTATAATAATTTCCATTTAAAATATTTTTTAATATTTGATACGTCATTAACATTTGACTAATATATAACAGCCCGCCTTAAGCAGTAGCTTTATTTCCACAAGAGGCAAATATCTGTCATTAAGGTTTTTATAAGAAAGTACATTTAAACTCTACAGCATAATAAAACATTCATCATATGGCTGATAATATTCTTCAAAAAACCTAAAACTTGAATTAAGGGGAAAACTACGCACAATTTCAGGTGAATTAAGAGAATCGACTCAATAAAAAAGCGATAACGTTATCGATAACGTTATCGCTTTTCTTAGTCATCTTAGTAATCCAAAAGGGCATAGTTCGATTAAGTATGCCATCCCCGCCCTGAAATAAAGCAACTCCTTTACCAAAAACACAATTCATATTATCATTCGGATAATTGCCATGTTCGCCTATCAGCAAAACCCCGTCTACTGCCAGTTCATCTCCTCCAAGTTTAAGAGCGTCCATTACGATTTGAAAAACTGGAATATTATATTTCTTTGCCATATCACGGTTCAAATCATTCTCGGGAACCTGTTCTGTGAAGATTGATACAATTTTTGATTCCGGATAAGGAGGCATCTGATCCTGATTAAATCCTTCAAGATACTTCCCCACAATTACATCCGTATGCGAATTGAGCCGATATTCAGTAACAATAGCAGCAATACGTTTCGGCTCTCCGGTATTTGCTAGCTTTATTTTACCATAAGTTGGATTTGATGCAAAGGACGCGTCAAGTCCGACATTTAAAGCAGATAAAGGCAAAACAGAAAGGCATTTAATCAGTTCTCTTCTTTTCACTTGTAAAACATTAAATGTTAACTATTCTTACCCACCATAACCTCCTATTCAGAGTGGGAACTCCACTTTAACGGGCTTTGGCAGCAAGGGAGCTTCCCTTAATTAGAGTCTCTTCAGATAAAATATATACTCTCAGGGTTCTTGCAACTGCCAGCAAGGTGATAGACTCAGCATTATGAACCTACTGAATAACGGGCTGGGTTAATTTCCTTCACCAGACCACTTAACATTACGATCCAGTTACCTCCCGGATCACTCTTAGCCAATTCTGACCACAGATTTTCTTAACCCTGTCTTCAGTATAACCCAGATCACGGATAGCTTTTATCACTTTCGGATAATCACTCACATCTTTCATTTCGCGGGCCAGAGGAATGCCACCATCAAAATCTGAGCCCAGCGCAACATGATTTTCTCCTACAAGGTTTACACCATAGTCAATAACACGGGACAGTTGATCCACCCCCATAATATATTTATCAGACATGGCAATTCGGGGAATAAATGGCAATTCTGTAGCCGCCAGTTTATCAACATCGGCAATTGAAGCATTTTCCGGGGCTTTAAGAGTCACCGGCTTTTGAACAACCGGTTGAACAGGGTTTAATGACTTAACCCAATCTGCGTATCTTGGGTTATTAAATCCATTACCAAACTGGAGCCCCATTACCCCACCTTTGGCTGCAACAGCTTTTGCCGCATGATCTGTGATACACCGTTTATTATCAACTATCCCCCGGAATCCGCCGTGACTATAAATAACAGGATGTTTACTAGCCTCTACAGACTGTAAAATAGCTTCATCGGATCCGTGCGCAATATTAATCAGCATTCCGAGCCGATTCATTTCAGCTATTATATTTCTACCCAGCGAATTAATGCCGCCCCAGCGTCTCTCTCCATAACAGGCATCGATAAAGGCGTTACTATCATTATGGGACGTTAACTGTAAGGATCGAAGGCCAAGCCTGTATATAAGGCTCTGAGGATATGCAGATCTCCCTCCAGGTCAAAGCCTCCCTCAAGATCAAGAAACGCCGCTACTTTCCCCTTTTTACTAATCCTTTCAATATCCTTTGCCGTAAAAGCCAACTCAATCTTGTCGCTATTTTTTTCTATCTGATCCAGGCCAATTCAACCACTCTGAACGTGTTTTTAACTTCGTAATGGCCAGGATAATAAGGTTCGGGCGTATAAACAGAAAAAAATACCGCATTAAGTCCCCCTTCGATGATTCTCGGAAGATCTACCGTACCATCAGAATACCTGTCTGCAACATCCAAATTTTGCAACAACTGTCTTGACATTACATGAATATGCCCATCCATAACAAATAATTTAGAGGGGCGTACTGAAATACCTGCTGGCGAAAATGTACTTAAAAATGCCAGTTCCTCAGAAGTTCTTAAAGCTGCCATACTGATAAAAGGCACGCTGGCCAAGCCTAAAGCACCTAGTCCAAGAAATTTACGACGCTTTATTTGATTCCCTTGTCCAACTGATTGATTTAATTTCAGCGGTTCATTTATCGTATCCGCTTTGTTTGTTGAAATTTCTGATTTGAAAATTTCCCCGTCAATTTTTGACATATTATAAAATTTGAAAGTACTTAACTTTGATTTGAAGCTAATTACTCCTTTAAAACGATGTTAAAGCTTAACCTGGGTAGTTCCCCCGTATTTTAAATCGATATCAACAGGCTTATTTGATCTCCAGGAGCCACCGGTAAAATCAGGCACATCAATCGAGTTTGAACGATTATTTACAGACCACTCACTCAGTGGAAATACTGCGCTCCATGCTGCGGCATCATAAACATCCTGATCGAGGGGCAAGCCGTTTCTAAGACAGTCAATCACACGCCAGTCCATAAGGAAATCCATTCCGCCGTGTCCGCCTACTTGTTTTGCGAGATCGCCCACTTTTTTAACGATCGGCGGTGCATATTTTTCTTCGACCAATTTAAATTCTTCGGCAGAAAGCCAGCCATT
The DNA here is from genome assembly GCF_037719425.1 of Daejeonella sp. Lineage (GTDB taxonomy): Bacteria > Bacteroidota > Bacteroidia > Sphingobacteriales > Sphingobacteriaceae > Daejeonella. The sequence goes on from NZ_JBBJNI010000003.1 coordinate 45,629, forward strand.
GTGACTATTTGAAACACGTCCTGGGAGCGGGTATTTCATCGCAGTACCTTTTGTACCACTTACCAGATGGATGCGAGAATATGGCCTAGGGGAGCTGACATCGTGCTGGATCATGATAGTACGTCCTTTATTGGTCCGGATAGTTGTCGTATTCATATTGCCGTTGAATGTATTATTGGCAAACTGCTTGTAGAATTCATCGGTTCCAGCCAGCTCCTTCGCCTTAGCCGCCATCTGAAAGTCGTTACTCTGCATTGATACAAGGTAGTCTAGCTTATCTCCGCGATTGATGTCCAGCACCTGACAAACCGGTCCTAAACCATGAGTGGGGTAAAGACTACCTCTTCTCGTGGCATTCGCTTTTAAACGCCACATGTCCTGATAACCTGTCTTACTGAAATTGTTATCTATTAGATTATGAATATATGCACCTTCAGCATGCACTAACTCACCGAAGTAGCCCTGTCTCGCCATATTCAAGGTGAGGAGTTCAAAGAAGTCATAACAGGTGTTTTCCAGCATCATACAATGCTTCTTCTTACGTTCTGAAGTTTCGACCATTTGCCAGCATTCTTCCACAGTAACTGCCGCTGGAACTTCGATAAACACATGCTTTCCCATTTCCATAGCATATAACGCCATTGGGGCATGCAGATGCCATGGAGTAGCTATATAGATGATATCGACATCTTTGCGGTCACACAACTTCTTCCATTCATTGGGACCGCCTGAATAAAGCGCTGGCTTGTGGCCTAGCGGTTCAACTTTTTTCTGAACCTTAACCACATTTTCAGTTAGGAGATCAGACAAGCCGACCACCTTTACTCCCTCACATTTTGTAAGATTCATAACATGTCCCGGGCCTCTTGAACCGAGGCCAATGAAACCTGCCCTAATATTTTCAATTTTCGGAGCGCCATAACCGCTCATGTTAAAATGCTGAATATATGGCCTCCCACTGTGAGGATTGGCGAAAAGGCTATTTTTAGATTCACTCGCAAACCCATTTAAAATACCACCTCCAGCTACACCAAGACCGGCCAAGCCACTCACTTTTAGAAAATTCCTGCGATTATTTTTCATTATTTATGTTCATTTTGTTGTGTCGATATAAAACAATTCTCCAAAAAGCCCCGGGACTCAAAATATATTCTTTCGTCTATTCGTCCGGCATTTCGAATCCTTAAGATGCAAAACTTTAATCACATCATATGTAACAAAAAAAATCATCCACAATTCAGAGCGGTATTGCGTCCTATTCTCCCTAAAACTTAGATTTTAATGAATATTCTTCTCTTATACATCCAATATAGGATCAGCCATTCTATTAATAACACCAGACTACCACTTATGAGCGTCGCGTATGGTCCGAACCCTTTGTCGAAATTCTGACCTAAATGTTTGAGCAGCGATTCAATGACGGATTTTACACTACCATCAGCAATAAGGTATGCAGCAATGGAGTTCATACCGATCACCATAAGAAAAAATGACCACTTCTTTTTATTGAATATATCAATCACACCGAAGAAAAAAGACAGAAACAAAAAGCAGATACCGCCACTGAAAATTGTCCATGCGGGCGTCCAGATGCGTTTGACAACCGGGTTGACCCCGATTAGATGCAACAATACTCCAAACGCGATCAGTGAGGTTCCAGCAATTATGAAAACCTTCATTTTCTTTCTATCCGCCATGCTGGACGCCAAAATACTGCCGGCAAGCAGTCCGAGTATCATTGTTCCCAAAGTTGGTATAAAACTCAGTGTACTGTATCCACCTCTATTGAATTGAAACTCCTTAGTACGCGGGAATAAATTCATAAACCAGTTGTCAAATGCCCAGGCCAGGTTTGTATTTTTATTCCAGTGCGCTGCAAAACCATTTAAATTATATTCCCAGCCGGCTTTAACACCAGCAGCTGCATAATTGAAATCCGGGCCAGGCAAAGGGTACAAAGCGAATGCAAGCCAGTATCCTACTAATATAGTAACCAGGCCAATTATCTGCACGCGCGATGAATACAATGCTAGCAAAACCAGAAAGGGATATCCCAGGCCGATCTGAGTAAGTGTATCTTCAAACGTAAAATTAATTCGTTGGGAATGAATAGAACGAAGAAAAATCCCGAGCAAAATCAGTATAAGCGAGCGCTTCAAGGTATGTAATAAGATATTAGTCACCGATGCTCCTTTACTTTTACGGCTTGCAATCGAATACGGTAAAACCACACCGACCAGAAATGTAAAAGATGGCTGAATTGTGTCATGTAAACTCAACCACACCCATTCCACATGGCTCTGGTGAAAAGCTATGATTTTCCAGAATGAGCTTTCAGGGATAGCCTCTGAAACATCCGAAAGTGAAAGCACTTCCACCATCATTAACAGCATGACAAGCCCGCGATAGACATCCACAGAAGCAATCCTGTTTACAGGCATCGCCGGATTGATCACTACACCGGAAATGGGGACAATTTCTTCTGCACCGGATTTTTTCATGTTATTGGTGTACGTCTTTCATCAAAATATAGCTTCTCTTTAAATTTTAGGCTGCCATCCTGTATGATATTCACGTCCCCATAATTTTTGACCATCTTTGTCACCCAGGATATGGCCATTCTTAGGATCGATTTTTAAATCACGACCTAAGCGCCAGGAAATATTTCCCAACTGCATGGCAACACAGCTCTTATGGCCCAGTTCCACATCGCAATTAGGGCGGCGGTTATTCCGAATGGCATCAAGGAAATCAATTACGTGAAGACTATCGAGTCCTAAACTTGGGCTTGCAGTATTGCGTCCATCAATACCTTCTTCTTTCATAAGAGATTTCACCTCATTTACTAATTTGCCAGAAAGGTCATAAACCTTATACTCATCACCCCCTGTATCCAAACTTCCATTTTCGCCGTAGAAAATAACACCACGTTCTTGCCCTTCAATCTTTCTTCCATTTGAACTCCTGTTCTCCCACATCAATGATATGCGCCCGGGGTAATCCATCGTGATAACTTGAGTATCTGGAGTTTGCCAATCATCTTTAAACTGGTATCTGCCTCCAACAGAAGTAACACGGGTAGGGTAATCAACCCCTAATCCCCAACGTGCAACGTCAACCTCATGGGTTCCATTATTCAAAGCTTCTCCAGTTCCCCAATTCCAGAACCAATGCCAATTATAATGAATTAAGCCGTCTTGATAAGGAACACGCGGCGCTGGCCCCTGCCATAAATCGTAATCAAGCCAGGTTGGTACCGGACCCGGTTTGAGGAAAGTTTCTTTGCGATTATTGGTATACCACGCTTTCGCTAAGTAAACACGGCCAATAATCCCTTTGTGTAATTGATCGATCCCTTGGGAGAGCACGGGTGCTGAACGCCGTTGTGCACCCATCTGAACCACCCTGTTATATTTTCTCGCTGCTGCGATAGCAATTTCCCCCTCTCTGGGATTATGACTTAAAGGTTTTTCTACATAGACATGTTTGCCAGCCTGGCAACCCATGATCGTAAGAGGCGAATGCCAGTGATCAGGGGTTGCAATGTAAATGGCATCAATGGATTTATCTTCTAATACCTTACGGCAATCTTTTTCTGACTGAGGGGTATTGACTTGTTTGGCATCCATGACCGTTTTGATGGCCTTGGGTATAGCTCTTTCATCCACATCACATACGCATGTCACTTCTGCATTTTTTTGCCGGGCAATTGTACCAGACATGCTGTTTCCACGACCGTTTACACCAATGGTGGCCACCCGCACTCTGTCGTTAGCACCTATGATATTTTTATAACTCTTTGCACTAAAGCCAAAGACTGTTCCTCCGAATGTCAGGCCAACAGAACCGATAGCCACTTTCTTAATAAAATTACGTCTCTTCTCCATTAATCTATTCTGATTTGCATTACTGTTTTATAAAATATAAGTCTCGGTAATTCATGTAAAGAATATACGGTCTCTACACAAGCGGAATTTCATAAGTTTCTGATGCTGAAAGTACGAAAAATTACAATTAGCTCGTGGAAAGATAAAACTGTAAATTCTTAATAATTTACTATCGTTGTTTTGCCAATAGGATATTATTTTGTTACGCGTCCTATGCCGAACTGATTTCCTGCTTTTGTGACTCTATTACCAGCGAAATTGATTTCAACCATTTTCTCGCTGGCTACACTATTGTTAAATTCATCCTGCAACGTTAGAAGTGGCTTACGAGTTTTAACATCAATTACCTCACCGCTTGAAGGATAGGCATATTTTCCATCCATGCTGAAAGTTATCCATCCTGGCATATCCTGTAAAGGTATTGTTGTAAGTTGTTGAAAAGGTTTTACTGCACTAAAAACATGCATACGCATGTTATAGCCATCACTCACCCATACTTCTTTTTCATCGGGAGTCAGGCCGATACCGTGACTCGGATTGCCGTGCCTTCTTACCGGACCCATATTCCAGCCTTCCACAGTTATGCGGGCAATCTTTTTTCCGCTCTTTAGGTCTCCCACTTCAAAGCCAAGCAGGCTATCCACATTAACAAAAGTCAAAGTTTCTTTACCATTAATGGTAAAAGGACGAATGCCATTTCCAAAGGGGCCTACCTTTTTAACAATAGTATGGGTTTTTGTATCCGTTATGTGTAAATATGGCGATGCTATGTCGGCCAGATAGGCATGATCTCCGGATAACCCATAAAGTGTATTATGTGCCCGGCGATGCACTTCAATTTTTTTAATGATATTCCCAGATTCGCAATCGATCACATTCCAAAAATTTTTCTCCAGAGAAGGTAGATACATGGTCCTGCCATCTGGTGAAACCGACATTCGGTCACACCCTCCTTCAAAGGTCTTCTCCCACAATACTTTTTCCGTAGTCAAATCTATACGTTGAAGTGATTCAAGGGTACTTACATAAATACTATTGAGCGCCACACTTACTGCAAGCCCTTTAACATTAGACGGCCCTCCATCTTTGCTAAACCCTTGACTGATAATACGTTTTACGAAACGATGATTATTATCTATATCAAAAACAAGTATGCCATGACCGCCATATCCAAGGTAATTTCGAATTCCTGGTACTGCCACATACAGGTATCTTCCTGATGCAGGCGTATTAATTTCTGTAGTAAGAGTTCGGTCAGATAAGGGTATCCATGCCGTTGTCGATATTATGAACAGCCCACATAATATTAATATAAAAGTTTTAGTTTTTACTTTCATGATATGATTTGTTTTTGGGAGTATGGATCAATAAACATGTTTATGAAAATGCCAGTTTTTGATAAAAAATATGATTGGCATGGCTATCAGTCGATTTCTTAAATTTACATCTTTTTGTCGGCAAGCCTTTTACAGTGGTTTTCACGCAAAAAACATTCCCGCTTTCAGGATATCGTTTTAATTCCTCGTCGGTTAATTCCTGTCTCGCAGTAGTCTTCCGGCTTACCCAGTCATATTCATAGATCAACTTTCTTTCTATATCTACCCACATCAACATCTCTTTCTCAGGTAACCATAACGGGCCTTCACCTAAAATGCATTCACACTTACATAAGATAGAAGCAATCATACTAGTTTCTTAATAAAATTCTGGTATTCGTTTAATTCATACTGCGGGCATCCCCCCTTTTTTCCTGCTATTAATGAGCCCATTGCTACTGCTTTTTTCAGGATGCTTAGAGGCTGTTCTCTTAAGAAATGATGAGCGATAAATGCTGCCAAAAATGAATCACCACAACCTACAGTGTCACAGACTTTGGTTGCAATACCAGCAACATGATATATCCCATTTTGAGTATAATAGTTGGCTCCACGCTCTCCTTTGGTCACAATTACTTCCTGGATATTAAATTTTTCTTTGATAAAATCAATCTGTTCCTTCTCATTTTTAAGGTCACATTCCAGCATTTCCAGTACTATTTCTATCTCAGATTCATTCACTTTAAGTAAATCAGCTTTTCCCAGCAAGATTTCCAACAATTCCTTTTCAAAGAAAGGGGGTCTCAGATTTATATCGCAGACATTGAATTTGCCATAATCCAGAAGTTCTAACAGGCTGTTCCGTGAGATAATATTACGGGCGGCCAGACTGCCATAGATAAAATACTTGGATGCTTTTACTTTTGCTGCAGCATTGGAATTTACCTCTATAAAATCCCAGGCTACAGGAAACATAATTTCATAGGTCATTTCATTTCCAGCCGTTTTTTTTGCTAATACCCGACTTGTTGCATGAATCGGATCCGATTGCAAAAGAAGTTTATCTATTCCCCAAGTATCCATAAGGTCTTCCAACTGCATTCCTTCCGAATCTTTACCTATTCGGCTGATCAAAACAGTGGGGACATTTAATTTGGTAAGGTGATATGCAACATTTAAAGGTGCACCCCCTGGCTGTGGCCCATCAGGTAAAATATCCCATAGAATTTCACCAAAGCAGCATACAGGGGCAGGGCAAAAATCTGTATCCATCATGAGGGAATTATTAATGAATGATCGGATTGAACCGGCCAGTATTGCAGCATCTTGCGGCGTACAAAAGCCACACTACGCTCTAACTGATCCATCCCGTCTACCCCGTCTTCAATACTTATCCATCCATCAAAGCCCGCTCTTTTTAACTCAGAAAAAATGGTATCATAGTCATTTAGTCCTTTACCAATTTCTCCATGACTTAGCATCTTAGCATATCCTGCAGCACCATTTTCCGCTTTGCGTAAATCTTCAATGGTCCCTTCTTTAAGATATCGATCGCTGGCATGCATAGTAACCACACGATGGGATACGCGTTTGAGAAGCTCAAGAGGGTCTTCTCCAGCTAAAAAAGTATTGCTGGGATCATAGTTAACTCCAAAAAAAGGATGATCCAAACTTTCGACAAGCTTACAGAATACATCCATCTTCTGGGCGAATTCGGGGTATTCCCAGAAATCATCTTTGTAATGATTTTCAAGGGTAAGTGTAATTTTCCGTTCCTGAGCATACGGCAGACAGGCAGCGATACAATCGGCTGCTAATTTCACACCCTCTTCCATTGAGAGCCCGGGACGTCTCTGACCGGACAATACCCTGCAATAAGAACCCCCCAGTACAGAAGTCATATCAATCCATCTCTTTTGCTTTTCTATTTCTCGTTGTCGAAATGCCGAATCCGGATGCGTAAAATCGGGAGAACAACACATCATGGGGATAACTTTTCCGTGATCTTCAACCTGACGACGAAATTTAAGCCAGTTTCTTTCATCACTCATCTCCAAAAAGCCTGCATACCATTCCAATCCATCAATATCAAGCTCAGCAGCGAGCTCAATCCATTCAGACAGACTCATACTTCCATCTTTACAAAGAGCATGCATGAATGCTTTGGGAAATGCTGCTAACCTGGGCATAATTAACTTATTATTTGGATATTTTAATAGTTGATGGGTCTTTTGGGGGATTACGTCCGATAAAAGGATGTTGTTCAAGATCTACTACCTGGCCACTTATAGGGCCACTTTCGTCAGCCAGCCAATAAACAGCAGCTGCGGCAATTTCAGACGGCCATAAAATTCGGCCAGCAGGTGCATAGACTGAAGGCAGATCTTCATACCAATTTTCAGCTAAACCATGCTCTTTTTTTCTTTGCATTTCTGTTTCTGTCAGTACCCAGCCAGGATTTATTTGATTTACCCGAACCATATTCTCCCGGTGTAATGTATCACCCAGATTTCTTGTCATCGTCATTAAGGCGCCTTTAGAAATACTGTATGCAAAAAGATTAGGCTCCCCGCTCCATGCATTTACTGATCCGATATTTAATATACAGCCACGCTGCTTCTCTAAATGAGGCAATGCAGCTTTTATTAATTCAAATGGAGCTATAATATTTACCTCTAAAATTCTTTGTAAAAAAGCCTTATCGGTTGTATGAATGTTAGAAGAGGAAACAATTGCAGCATTATTAACAACGGCATCAAGTTTTCCAAACGACTGAACTGCAAGATCAACCAAACGCCCTGGAGCACCCTCCTGGCTAATATCTTCAATGTGAAGCCGTGCTTTATCTTTTCCTAATTCCTTAATTACTGATTTTCCCCAGTCTTCTTCCAAACCGTGAATAAGCACCCTGGCGCCTTCCGCTACGCAACGTACTGCAATTGCTTTACCGATTCCGGTTGTACTTCCTGTAATAATGATTACTTTATCCCGCAAGCGCATACTGATCAGTTAAATAGTTTTGGGTAATACCGACAATCGGGTATTAGTATTACGCAAAAGCAAATTTGTTGTAATGGCTGAAATTAATTAGGCAATGGCTTCACCATGATGTCTTTATAATATACGACACTTTTAGGATCATGTCCTTGCAAGGCAAATGTACCGTCAGAGATGGCACGGCCACCAACATGCTCCCGGCCTACATTTTCAGGTTCCGTATATTCCACCACCGTTTTGCCATTAATTTTGATGGTAACATTCTTGCCCTGAACCATGATATACTCTTCGTACCATTCGTTATCTTTCACATAAACTTCCTTTACATCTTGAATAGCATATAAACTGCCTGTTCTGCGCCAGTCGGTATGTGAGTTATTCACCTGAACTTCATAACCTTTGGAAGGAAACCCGATTTGCTGAAAGGCGGTATGGAAATATATACCTGAATTGGCACCCGGCTTGGTCATTACCTGCGCCTTAAATTCAAAATTTTTGAAATTGTGATTCATAACAATGCCATCATAAAACAAATGCGACCTAGATCCTGCTACCATGATGGTGCCATTTTCGACTTTAAATGTACCCGGATTTTCATTTTTTTTCCATCCGTTAAGCGTTTTGCCATCAAACAGGCTGATCCATCCGTCTCTGTCCTTTTTATGATTTAAACTGGAACATGACAATAAGAGAAGAGGAATGGCCAACAATGCGATTAGTTTTCTCATGAGTTTTTTAGATTAATATGTACAATTTATTTTATGGCTTAAGTATACTTTTTACCACTTCTCCCCGATGCATTTTTTCAAATGCTTCCTGCCATTGTGAAATTGGCCAGACTCCTCCAATAATCGGTTTCACGTTAAGAATGCCACTGGCTAAGAGGGCGATTACTTTCTCCCATACAGGCCAGTTATGGCTGAAGCTCCCTTGCAGAGTGATGTTTTTCTGAACCAATGGATCTAGAGAAAACCCCAGTGGTTGCGGGCCCCATCCCACTTTTGTAATTTGGCCATTAGGACGTACAAGATCCATGGCTATTTTAAGGGTCATACTGGAGCCTGCGGCATCAATAACGAAATCAGCCCCTAATCTATCCGTACGCTTGGACCAATCTGTTGCATCACCAATAATTACTTCACATCCATATTTTTTAGCAATTTCGAGTCTATTTCGATCTCCTTCCAGTCCTACAACTGCAACTTCAGCCCCACATAATTTTGCCATTGCTGCGCAAAGAATACCTATAGTACCGGGACCGAGAACTATCACTCGATCCCCGGGCTTAATCCTGGAATTGCCTACTACTGCATTATAAGCAACACAGCAGGGTTCTGTTAGGCATGCTTCTTGAAATGGCAGATGATCAGGTATCCGGTGAAGACATCTGGCCGGAACCTTTACAAACCTGGTCATGGCTCCGTTCACACCATAACCAAAACCTTTTCTGTCTGGATCCAGGTTATACAATCCTGTTCGGGATAAGGTACTCTCTGGATTGATAACCGCTGCTGTTTCACTAACCACTCTATCGCCGATCTTCCAATTTGTTACCCGTTTACCCAGTTCCACAATGTGTCCCCCAAATTCATGTCCAAGAACGACAGGATAATTTACCCGCCAGCTATGGTCGGCAGTCCACTGATGTAAATCACTTCCGCAAACCCCGACGTTCACCACTTCAAGCAACACATCTTCTTCACCTATCTCGGGTTTGGATATTTCTCTGATTTCTACAGAACCTTTTTCAGAGGAATAATTAATAACTGCCTCAGATTTAACGCCTGTTGCCATTTTGGTTAGAATTATAATTAGTTTTAAATAGTACGGATTTGATTAAAATTGACATCGCCATGGGCATGTATTTTAGCACATATCAAACGAAGAGATTCTTCCAGGTTACCATCGGCAGTCTTAAATGCCTCGGCATCTATAGTTAATGGCGCTCCCAAAACCACTAATGGAGCACCATACTCAGGGCACATAATAGCCTGTTCCAATGTTAATCCGCCTACCGCCTGAACAGGAACATTTACAGCCCTTACCACTTCACGAAGCTGATCCATAGGACTGGGCATACGTTGCCCCCGGGCAGCTATACCTCTCCGCTCATCGTAACCAATATGATGGATAACATAATCGCAACCTAAGTCTTCGAGCCATCTCGCTGATTCAATCATATCCGGACAACCAAGATTGTCGCCCATTACCTTAATGCCAAAGTCATGACCCGCTTTAACCACGCACTTAATAGTTTCTTCATGCGCCCGTGCCATTACCACCACATGAGTAGCCCCGGCTCTGGCCATCATCTCAGCTTCAAGATAACCACCATCCATCGTTTTAAGATCCGCCACGACAGGGGTATTTGGAAAGGCTTTACGCAATTGCTTCACGCCATGCAAACCTTCTGCGAGGATTAGCGGTGTTCCTGCTTCGAGCCAGTCTACACCAGCCCGCATGGCCATTGCGGCAGTTTCGAGCGCCTCGTCAATATTGGTGAGATCCAGTGAAATTTGAACTATGGGTAACATGTGATTTTTATCGGGTTAAATAGTCTGAGCAAAAAAGAAGCGGATCAATAGCAAAACGTATTAAGTTTTTCAAATTCAAGACTCTCTTCTGTCCAATCCTGATACTCAGTATTTCTCATGCTTAACTCCCTTATAATAAAAGCTTCGTGAGACTGTCCCCATGATGATCAAAAATTTTACAAAATACCTGCTCATCACCTTCGGAAACCAAACGTTTCAGATCCAATTAATTGGTAAGCCTGTAAATTTCACAAAGAATGACATCAATGCGATATAACTAATATATACAGATTAAAATAATTTTCAAAAAACATCTAAATTATATTGCAAACGTGAAAGCAGAAATTAGTCACGGGAAATCTTCTTAAAATTAAATAAAAACTGTACCTTTGCGGCGCTTTCAGCAATAAGGCTGTTTGCTTTAAATATTATCATGAACCCATTTAGTACCTTGGGTATCCGTCATGATATTGTTAATGCCATAACTGAACTGGGATTCGAAAATCCCACACCAATCCAGGAGCAATCTATCCCGGTATTACTTTCAGGCAGCAACGATTTTGTCGGATTAGCTCAAACAGGAACCGGTAAAACGGCTGCCTTTGGCCTCCCTCTATTAGAACTATTAGATTTCGAGGAAAATTACCCGCAGGCATTAATTCTTTGCCCAACTCGTGAACTTTGTTTACAGATCACCAGCGACGTGAAGAATTATGCCAAAAACATGAAGAACGTTAACGTTGTTGCGGTTTATGGCGGTGCAAATATTTCAGATCAGTTACGCCAGATCAAACGCGGCGTACAGATCGTAGTGGCCACTCCGGGCCGGATGCTTGACATCATTAACAGGAAAGCGATCGACTTCACACAGGTACAATTCGTTGTCCTTGATGAAGCTGATGAAATGCTGAACATGGGCTTCCAGGAAGACATCGACAGTATTTTATCTACAACCCCTGACGATAAAAAAACATGGCTTTTCTCAGCGACTATGCCAACAGAAGTTCGTCGTATTGCAAAAAAATACATGACAGATCCGTTCGAACTGACCATGGGTACCAAAAATACCGGAAACGTCAATATCGAACATGAATATTATATTGTAAAAGCGCGCGATAAATATGCTGCGTTTAAGCGCATTGTAGATTTCAATCCTGAGATTTTCGGTATTGTGTTCTGTCGCACAAAAATTGAAACACAGGAAATAGCTGAATCCTTAATGAAGGATGGCTATAACGCAGATGCACTTCATGGCGATCTGTCGCAGCAGCAACGTGATAAGGTGATGAAGCGTTACCGCGATCGGAGCCTTCAATTACTGATCGCTACTGACGTTGCAGCCCGTGGAATTGACGTTAACGACGTTACACACGTAATCAATTATTCGCTTCCTGATGAAATCGAAAATTATACTCACCGTAGTGGTCGTACCGGTCGTGCCGGTAAAACTGGCATTTCGATAGCAATTATCAATTCTAAGGAATTAGGAAAGATCCGTCACATTGAACGTGCACTTGGAAAACAGTTTACTAAAGCTGAAATTCCAAGCGGTTTTGATGTTTGCGAAAAGCAATTATTTGCTTTGATCCATAAAGTTCACAACGTTGAAGTGAATGAAGCTCAGATAGAGCAATACATTCCTCGTATTATGGACGAGTTTAAAGATCTTGATAAAGAACAGATCATCAAAAGATTTGCTTCTCTTGAGTTCAATAGTTTCCTTGAATATTATTCCAAAGCTCCGGATCTTAATATTTCGGGTGACGACCGCGGATTCGAACGTGAGCGTGGAGAACGCGGCGACCGTCCGGATCGAGGCACGAGATCAAGTGCTGGTTATACCCGTTTATTTATGAACCTCGGTTCAGTGGATGATTTCACACGTGGCGACATGCTTGGATTTATTTGCAACAACACGAAAATCAGCGGAAAAAGCGTTGGGAAAATTGACCTCAAGGGTGTCTTTACCTTCTTCGAAGTTGAAGATTCTGAAGTAAATAAAGTTATTGAAGGATTCAAAACTGTTGATTTTCAGGGAAGAAGCGTGCGCATAGAAATGGCAGGCGATCGTGACCCAGGAAGCGAGCGGAGTGGTTCTGGCGGTGGATATCGTGGCAATTCGCCTCGTCGTGAAGGCGGTGGAGGCGGTTATCGCGGTGGAAACAGCGGTGGTGGCGGAAACAGCGGTGGTGGCGGACGTCGTGAAGGCGGAAGCGGTGGCGGCTTCCGTGATTTCTCAGGGAAACGCCGTGAAGACCGGGGTGGAAGCAGTTCTGGCGGTGGTCGTCGTGAAGGCGGAGACAGACGCAGACGCATCTAGACAAAGTATATTCCTAAGAAGAGAGGCTGTCGTAAATGGATAGCCTCTTTTCGTTTCTAAGAATTAAAATGGGTATTATTTATTCACCACGCTTATAATATCGGCAACTTTACTGTTCTGGCCAAAGTATTTAATTAATCGAAGGCTAGAATCATAAACATAGGTGGCCGGAAACTGAACTGGGCGGAAACGGACAATAAATTGCCGGTTTGAATCTCTCAGTAGAGTCACATTCGTTCTTCCATTCATATTAGGAGCAAATTTTTTCATGAAAGTTTGGATGGATGCTGCATTATCCATAGACACCAGATAAAATTCCGCATTTTTAAAGCTATCTATCTTCTGGGAAACAGCTCTCAGTTCGTTCTGACAGTGATCGCATGTAACATCAAAAAAGACAATAACTACCTTCTTGTTTTTGGCCAGGTTCTTCCTTGAAAAAGACTGTCCATTAAGCCTGATAAATGTAAAATCAGGAATAATTTGAGCGGGACCACTTTGAGCATAAATTTCGCGGGTTAGACACGTAAACATTAATGTAAAACATACGAGCTTAAAGATGCGAGATCTGGCTTTGAAGGTCATTATCATATTTTATTAGTGCTGAAAATCATTTGACTGAAAATCACTATATTAATTTAAATTATAAAGGGATACATTATCATATGATTACCTATTCATTAAGTTTTCGTAAAGATTAATGTCATCTAATACTATTAATTGGCAAATTAATTTATATATAGGAGGATGTAATGATAAATTAGGAACGGCGCATCTAAGATCCATGCTAAATATAACATTTTAGAAACAAAAAGAAGGTTGATAAATAATTGGTAACCAGAGTTGGTGCCCAGAAAGTAATTAGAAAAAATAAAAAGAAACATGGCTAAAATTGTCAGCCAGTAAAGATTTAAAAGAACCAGTAATTAATTTCGACGCGCAAAGGTCCCGCAAAGGATGTGAAACAAGACAATACCTGCTTACCGACCGATGCCAGACCTTTGGAATATTTGCGATAAAAAACTTTAAGCCTCATCCATATATACCCTGCCACCCTGGCCGTCGGTATAATAGTTTCTCTTATACATATCGGTAAAAACGTCTTCACCATTCGGCCCCTTCATACCAGGCATTAACGTGTCTTTAACGTTATCAACAAACTGGTTGAACTTGTCTTTCCAACCCTTATTTGCTTCTGCAAATTCATTAAGTTTATCGGACCAACCCTTGCTTGCTTCTGTCAGGTCATCTAATAAAGTAGACCCGTCTGCTTTTTTGTGTGTTAATACTTTATAGGCTACTCCTGCTACTGCGGCAAGTCCTAATATTGTGGTCATTTTCTTCATGGCTATGTTTTTCTTTATAAACACTGCTTTAGATAGGATGGTTTTAAAAAAGGGAAAATGTTCTTTGAGCAAGGAATAAAGAGCAAGGAATAAAGACTGGAAACATACAGAGTGGAACCGGGGGCGAAATCACCTCTCCGACGAAGTCTTAATTCTTGATTCTTGGCTCTTGACTCTATTTTACGTCAGTTGCTCCGAAAGCAATTTCATTTCAATTTGCGGTGAATGGCCTTCATAGAGAATAGTATACACAGCGTGACAGATGGGAATATTAACTTTATAGGTTTTATTGATCTGATGAAGGCACAAAACGGCATAATATCCTTCAGCAATCATATTCATTTCCAATTGAGCCGATTTTACCGTGTAGCCTTTCCCTATCATGTTGCCAAACGTACGATTGCGGCTGAATTGGGAATAAGCGGTTACCATCAAGTCCCCTAGATAAGCCGATTCTTTTATATCCCTGTTAATGGGATGTACAGCACGAACAAATGCTTCGATCTCACGGATTGCGTTAGAAATAAGCACCGCCTGAAAATTGTCACCATATCCAACACCGTGACAGATACCACTTGCTACAGCGTAAATGTTTTTAAGAACGGCTGCATACTCAGTTCCATAAATATCATCCGACACAATGGTTTTGATGTATCGCGTATTGAGCATAGCAGCGAAAGAGCCAGCCAAGTCCAGATTCTGGCACGCAATAGTTAGATATGATAATTTTTCAAGCGCTACTTCTTCCGCATGGCAGGGACCGCTTATTACCAAAATATCATCGAAGGGGATACCATAATTCCTGTTCATAAATTCGCCTATGATCAGGTTATCATCCGGTACTATTCCCTTAATTGCGGAAATGATCTTTTTCCCTTTTAAATCGTCTGCTGTTATTCCTTTTAATGCTTCTTTTAAAAAAGCTGCAGGAACATTCAGAAGAACCATATTACAATGGGCTATAATTTCTTTGAGATCGCTGCTTAGATTTTCATTTGGGAGCCGTGTCTCAACAGAGCTCAGGTAGTGCGGATTGTGATTGTATTTTTTTATGTGTTCGATAGCTTCGGTATTCCGCATCCACCAATAAACATCCTTATCCACAAGGTTGTCACCTAATATTTTAACTATAGCTGTCGCCCAACTTCCTCCACCAACAATTGCTATACTATTTTTCATCCGATTTATATAAACAAAAATCCCTCCCTAAAAGCCAGGCTTTCAGGGAGGGACAAGTTAACGATTTCTCAGAAATTACTTCTTAGCTTCGCTTGCAAAAAGCTTGTCCTTATCTACCTTTTCAACCATAGCCCCATCCTTAAGCCCCTTGGAGATAGCAGTAAATGGTCCTGAGACTATCTCTTCGTTGCCTTTAAGGCCGGTTTTGATTAAGATATAGGTATCATCCTGAATGCCGGTAGTAACCCGCACCTGCTTTACTTTGCCTCCGCTGTACACAAATACATATTCTTTAACGGGTTCAGTGTCCTTTTTCTTTTCTTTATCAGCATTTGCACCTGAAGCAGGAGGGCCAGAATTTGTTTCGGGTTTAGCTTCTTTCTTTTCTTCACGTGTAGTTACCGATTGGATAGGCACTGCAACTCCCTTAAACTCCTCGGTCTGAATATCTACCGTTGCAGATAGTCCAGGGCGGAATGGAGAAGGGTTGGCGCTATCCGCACGAATAAGCTTTTGATATGAATCCGGCAGGATCCGAATCTTCACAGTAAAGTTTGTTACCTGATCAGTTGAAGTTCCAACAACATTGGAAGAACTTGCTATCTCGGTTACCTCGCCTTTAAACTTTTGATTCTGGAAGGCATCGACCTCTATTTCAGCACCATCTCCTACTGACACACGGTTTATATCGCTTTCATTAACATCTACGCTAACTTCCATTGAACTGAGGTTAGAAATTCTCATAATTTCAGTACCTGCCATTTGAGATGTACCCAAAATCCTGTCACCAAGCTCAACAGACAATTTCGAGATCACGCCATCAGTTGGTGCGTAGATTGTGGTTTTAGCAAGATTAGCTCCAGCTTCTTTAACTACAGCGTTTGACTGCTCAACCCCAAATCTGGATCCCACAACATTTTGACGTACAGCTCCAAGGTTAGCACGTGCTGCTTCATATTCCGCCTTTACAGCATCAAACTCCGCCGCCGAAACAACCTTTTTGGAAAACAACTCCTGATTCCGTTTATACTTTGCAGTAGTATTGGTAAAGTTAGCCTCTGCTTGTTTAAGTGATTGTTGTGAACCCGCAAGAGACGCACGCTGACTGTTCAATGAAGCAACCGCACGATCGTACCCTGACTGAAGTACATCAGGACGAACTTTACACAACAGTTGGCCTCTTTTAACAACATCCCCTTCTTTCACAAGTAGCTGCACTACTTCACCAGAAACCTCCGCGCTTAATTTAACCTCAACTTCGGGCTGGACCTTTCCACTTGCTGAAACGGTTTCCACAATTGTTCTTGAAGTTGCCTTTTCTACAGCAATCTGAACGGATTCGCTTTTACCGAACCAGCCGAGCTTGCTTCCGGCCACTGCTATCACTAACAGCACTCCTGCTCCAATAAGCACATACTTTAATGTATTATTTTTCTTTGCCATGTTTGTTTTATAAGGGGGAAGTTTTTTCTAATTAAAAGGTTATTGGGTTTCCAAGATAATAATCAATCACCTTGCTTCTGAAAATCAGATCATAACGTGCCTGGATCTGATCGAATTGTGCTTTATTTAAGTTTGTCTGCGCTTGATTAAAATCAAGTGAATTTACCAAACCTACCGCATATCGCTGTTCAATTACATTGAATGCATCTCTTGACGATTCGAACGCTACCTGAGCTGAAGCATATCTCTTTTCAGCTGCTCGAAGGTCGTACACAGCCTGATTAATAACTTTATTGAGGTTATTTTTTGCAAGCTGCTCATTAACTTCGCCATTCAGCAAGTTGATTTTGGCTCTCCTCACCGCAGACCTTGCTGAGAATCCGTTAAATATGGGTATGCTTAGTCCGAATCCTATAAACTGGTTAAAATTATCTTGTACCTGACTTGCAAAAGATGTATTGCTAAAGGACCCGTTAGAATAACGTGTGCCCATCCCTGTCTGTAAATTCAAGGAAGGATAATAACCACTCTTGGCGATGTCTATTTCCTTCTGCAAAACCAGTTTCCTCAATTCCGCTAACTTAATATCCGGAAAGTTTGCTGATGCAGATTTATATACTTCCGCAGCAGAATAGGCGGTGTTTACTGTTGCCACGTCATTTACCGCAGGTTTTTCAACCTCAAAAGGCACGGAGGGGTCGCGCTCAAGTAATTGCGCCAGGTTTAAGAATGAAAGGTCAACCTGGTTCTGAGCATTAGTAACATTTAGTTCAGCCGTTGCTACCTGAGATTTTGACTGCGAAAGGTCAGCAAGAGTACGATTTCCAACATCAAAAAACTTTTGCTCGATGTCCAGTTGTTGTCTGGATATATCTAACTGCTGTCTGGCGGCGGTCAAAAGATCCTGCGAATTTAGCACCGTTAAATAATTTGTTACTACCGCGAGCACAAGGTCATTTTTCACCTTCTGGGTAAAGCTCTTATCAGCATCTAGCTGAAGTTTGTTTTGAGAAATTATATTTATCCGCTGAAATCCTCCGAACAATGGAGTATTAGATGATATATTCCCATTAGTTGAAGTAATACCTTGATTAACAAATTGATTTGTCAAAGGATCTATACTTCGGCCGAAATTAAAGTTAAGGCTGGTATTTGCGTTCAGGGTTGGAAATAAGGAATATTTCGATTGCCTGAGGTTCTCATCAGAGATAGCTTCTGAAAACTGGGCTTGCTTAATCTGAAGGTTGTTTTCAACTACAAGTTCCGTTGCCCTCTTTAAAGTGATCTTTTCCTGCGCCTGAAGACTAACTGAGCTTAAGATCAATAAGGTCACCACTAAAACAGAGTATTTTGAAAATCCTGTTAGGTTTTTTTGTTTCATATAATTGTTAAACAACATCAAAATGGTTAGAATTCCCCCGATAAAATTAATACTATAAATTACTTAACATATTTATCTTCGTGATAAATTAATATAAAAGCGATTTGTATCTCACAAACTCTCCGTTTTGGCTGCAATGGTTATACCCCACACTCACCTGGCATAAAAACCGGAAAGAAAAATATGTTTATCTGACTTTTGACGATGGACCTATACCTGTTGTTACACCATTTGTATTAAATACACTAAAAAACTTTAATGTTCAGGCCACGTTCTTTTGCATTGGTGATAATGTAAGCAACTATCCGGAAATATATAACGACGTCTTATCCAACGGTCACACTGTCGGCAACCACACCTTCAATCATCTTAAGGGATGGAAGACCCCGGATACAGAATATTTGTTGGATATAGAAAAATGCGCCAGCCTGGTCAAACCAAATCTTTTCAGGCCTCCTTACGGGAGAATAAAAAAATCACAGATCAGCAAACTGAAGTTAATAATACCCGATATTGAAATCATCATGTGGGATGTGCTTAGCGGAGACTTTGATCCAGATATTAGCGGGGATGAATGTGTACAAAACGTGCTTAAGAGCGTCAAGAATGGATCTATAATTGTTTTTCATGATAGCGAAAAAGCGTTTCCACGCCTTGAATATGCATTGCCCATTGTATTAAAAACCCTTCAGTCGCAGGGCTATGGCTTTAAAATGTTCTAAAAACTGAGCAAAGCCACCAACTCGATTGCAAAGTATAAAGCCAGAAAAAATTGCAAAAAACATTTGCAAGAAAATCAGTCCCTTATAAATAAATT
>NZ_JBBJNI010000003.1:64858-69603 GCF_037719425.1 Daejeonella sp.
ATCCACTCCTTATCTCCTATACCAGTATCTCAGGTATTTTTTCTGTTTACATTCTCGCAATTCTGCGTTTTTAAGGGTGTTTTTTGTAACTTCGCTCGCAGTTGTAACAGGAATAATTAAAATCAAGCAAATAACATGGCATTTGATTTAGACATGATCAAAAAGGTTTATGATAACTACGGCATCCGCCTTGAGGCTGCCCGCAAAGTTGTTAATAAACCCCTTACATTAACAGAGAAAATTTTATATGCCCACTTGTGGCAAGGAAAGGCTTCAGAAGCTCACGAACGCGGGGTTACTTATGTAGATTTTGCACCTGATCGCGTGGCGATGCAGGATGCAACAGCTCAAATGGCTTTGCTGCAGTTTATGCAGGCGGGCAGGCCTACGGTGGCAGTTCCATCTACAGTTCATTGCGATCACTTGATTCAGGCCAGGGTTGGCGCTGATGAAGATCTGGCAACTGCAAATACTCAAAATAAAGAGGTATACGATTTTCTTGCCTCAGTATCAAATAAATATGGCATCGGTTTCTGGAAACCAGGTGCTGGTATTATTCACCAGGTTGTACTGGAAAATTATGCATTTCCTGGCGGAATGATGATTGGTACAGACTCTCATACACCAAACGCCGGCGGATTAGGAATGATAGCAATAGGAGTTGGCGGAGCTGACGCTTGTGATGTAATGGCTGGACTTGCCTGGGAATTGAAATTCCCTAAGCTGATCGGCGTGAAACTTACCGGCAAGCTGTCGGGATGGGCATCTGCAAAAGACGTGATTCTTAAAGTTGCCGGAATACTCACTGTTAAAGGTGGTACCGGACATATCGTTGAATATTTCGGAGAAGGCGCACAATCACTTTCTGCAACCGGAAAAGGCACTATCTGTAACATGGGCGCTGAGATCGGGGCAACTACCTCAGTATTTGGTTACGATGATAAAATTGCTACTTATCTTAAAGGCACTGACCGGGAACAGATTGCGAATCTTGCTGATGCAGTAAAAGAACATCTTACAGGAGACGACGAAGTTTACGCTAACCCGGCGCTTTATTTTGATCAGGTTATTGAAATCGACCTCTCAACACTTGAGCCGCACGTTAATGGTCCGTTCACACCGGATATGGCATGGCCACTATCACAATTTGCTACCGCGGTGCGGGAAAACGGATGGCCACAAACGCTTGAAGTTGGCCTGATTGGTTCTTGTACAAACTCATCTTACGAAGACATCACACGAGCTGCATCCATTGCTAAACAGGCTGTGGATAAGCATTTGGTTGCAAAGGCTGAATTTACTATCACACCCGGTTCCGAACTTGTTCGCTATACGGTAGAGCGTGATGGTTATCTTAAGACTTTCGAAAGCATGGGCGGAGTAGTCTTGGCTAATGCATGCGGTCCTTGTATTGGACAGTGGGCTCGCCACAGTACTGATCCAACCCGTAAAAATTCTATCATAACTTCTTTCAACAGGAACTTCAAATCCAGGAATGACGGTAATCCGAACACTCACGCATTTGTCGCCTCTCCAGAAGTCGTAACCGCCTTAACCATTGCCGGTGATCTTGGATTTAATCCAATGACGGATACATTGACGAACTCAGAAGGTGTGCAGGTTAAACTTGACGAACCTCAGGGTCTGGAAATGCCTTTGAAAGGCTTTGCTGTTGAGGATGCCGGTTATCAGGCTCCCGCTGAAGACGGAACTAAAGTGAGCGTTATTGTAGATCCAAAATCTGCCAGGCTTCAATTACTTGATCCTTTCAAAGCATGGGAAGGCACTGACATCACAGGGCTTAAGCTTCTGATAAAAGCAAAAGGGAAATGTACAACCGATCATATTTCTATGGCTGGTCCATGGTTGAAATTCCGCGGACACCTCGATAACATTTCGAACAACATGCTGATCGGCGCGACCAACTTCTTTAACGAGAAGGCGGACAACGTTAAAAATCAGCTGAATGGTGAGTACGGCGCTGTTCCCTCTACCGCCAGAGCTTACAAAGCTGAAGGCATAGGAAGTATTGTTGTTGGAGATGAGAATTACGGCGAAGGGTCTTCAAGAGAGCATGCAGCAATGGAGCCCAGGCATCTGGCTGTCCGTGCTATTCTGGTTAAATCATTTGCCCGTATCCACGAAACTAACCTTAAAAAACAAGGTATGCTAGCCTTAACATTTGTTGATGCAAACGATTATGACCGCATCCTTGAAAATGATATTATCGATATCACCGGACTTAACGACTTTGCTCCTGGAAAACCTTTGACGATCGTGCTTCATCATGCAGACGCCAACTCGGAATCGTTCCCTGTTAACCATACTTATAATGAGCAGCAAATTGAATGGTTCAAGGCAGGAGGCGCTTTGAATATTATCAGGATGAACCAGGCGAACAGTTGAAAGTGGAGAGCCTGCCTGCCGGCAGGCAGGTTGAAAACTGAAAACTGAAAGTTGAAGACCTAACGCATAAGCGAACGAAAACTAAGCCGTATTCTTAAAGCATCAAGCCTAAAGATTACGGCTTATTTGTTCGATTCTTAATTTTTACAAATACAGCTATTAAACATGACGGACAAACCTAAAGTTATTCTCATTACCGGTGCCTCCACGGGGATAGGCTTCGAAACTGCCTTGCTTCTGGCAAAGGAAGGTCACAGGGTTTATGCAACCATGAGGGATCCATCAAAAGGGGATACGCTTAAGCAGGAAGCCACCCAAAGAAATGTGTCGCTTGAAATCATTAGCCTCGATGTTCAAAATGAATCCAGTATTAACGAATGTGTCGCACAGATCGTCGATCGTGAAAAAACAATGGACATCCTTATTAATAATGCGGGAGCTGGGTTCATAAGAACCATGGAACAGGCTACAATGGAGGAGATCCAACAGGTTATGGATGTAAACTTCTATGGTGTTATCCGTTGCACAAAAGCCGTATTACCGTTCATGCGGAAACAGCAAAGCGGTCACATCATAAACATTTCTTCTGTCGGCGGACTTGTTGGGCAACCGGTAAACGAGATCTACTGTGCTGCGAAATTTGCATTGGAGGGATTAACTGAAAGCATCGCCAGCTATATGAAACCTTATTTCGGGATCAATGTATCGCTTGTTGAACCTGGCGGGGTTGTAACGGAATTCGGGAACAGCCTTACAAGGTACTTTGAAGAAACGGGCGGAATTAAGGAGGATGCTTATAAACCTCTCATCCAAACCTACATGGATTACAGAGCTACCTTTACGGATGAAGTTAAAGAGCGCGCATTCCAGAAACCCGTACAGATTGCTGAAGTGATCCTTAAATGTATAAATGACCCTGACCCAAAGCTGCGTTATCTTACTTCAGAAGGTGCGGCTACTTTCACTAAGTTGAAATCAGGATTAGATCCGGATGGTGAGGGTATTAAAGCTCAGGTACGCAAAGGGATTTTAAATAAGTAATTCTAAAATTAGCCAAAGTTTGAGTTAATTAGATTTAAACGTAAATGCGAAGAGCCCTGCTAAGCAAAAGTAAGCGGGGCTTTTTTTCGTATTTTCGTAAGGGTAATACAAGTCATTTGAAGCTTCTAATTTCTATACTTCTTCAGTTAGTTCTGCTATCAGCGGTTTACGCACAACCTGCAAACGACAGTGACGAAAAAGCCATCCCTGTTGATCCGTCAAAATGCTCTGGTGATGCCGCTTACACTACTGTAAATGCTACCGATGAGAATATTTTCGGCGCTTCAGACAAGTGGCCGGCTGGATCTTACCGCGACGTATGGTTTAAATTTACGGCAACTGAATTCGACCTGGATATTACCGTTACCGGTGCTAGCACTGGGGGCGGTACCACCGGAGGTACGCTTCAGAATCCGTTGATAGCATTGTACACTATTGAGAGAACACCCGGTAAACTAACGTTCAACACCTTAATTGGATCTTTGACAAGGGGTGCTGCCGTAACCTCTTATTATAAAGGTGCATTAACTGTTGGAGAGGATTATTTCATAAGAATAAGTGGTGAAAATTCTACCGGTACCTTTAAATTATGTGTGAACAACTATAAAGCACCTCTAAAAGCCGGCCAGGACCTGAGCACTGCATCTATCCTTTGCGATAAAAAGTCGTTTACCGAAAGTAACGTTTCCGGAACAGGTAATAGTAACACGGAATCCGCAGGATCATGCCTGGGCAATGAATCAAATTCCGTCTGGTATAAATGGGTAGCGAGGACAAGCGGAACATTGACTATGGACATCACCCCCACTGTAAACACGGATGATATAGATTGGATCATTTATGATCTTGGACCCACTGGGAATATAAATAACAAGACCGTCTTAAGGTGTGCCGTAGGTCATGGTGTCGATAATAAAGATTGCCCAACTCAACCCCTTTACTTCAAAACAGGCATGAATTTGACATCTACTGATATCGACGAACTCTCAGGCTGCGGCCGGCCTGGTCAGGACGGATATGTAAAAGCTATTGACATGGTCGCAGGTAATACTTACGCTCTCCTCGTTGATAACTTCTCTAATGGCAACAATGGTTTTAAGATAGAATTTGGCGGACTCGGGGAATTTGCAGGACCTACGGCAAGGATCAGTATGACAACGGCACAACCATGTACTATTAATCAAAACTTTACTTTCAGCAGCGCGGGGTCGGCCGGATTTACCCGGGTTTTATGGACTTTTGGAAAGGGTGCAAGTCCCGCCACTTCAACGCTTGTATCACCACCGCCCGTAAGCTAC
>NZ_JBBJNI010000094.1:0-8975 GCF_037719425.1 Daejeonella sp.
CGGTCTGTCATTCCCGCGAAAGCGGGAACCATTTATCTCCCCAATTCCTCTTTATGTCTTATCTTCCGAAAATTCGGATCTGGCGAAAGTCAGAACCTCCGGTCCCTTAACTTAATGACATTGCGCGAAAGCGAGGACCTCAACGGCTTTAAGCTTGAATTCCCGGTCATGTAATTTTCTTCCTGTCATGAATTTTAAAGTTAAGCCTTTTCACCCTTAACCTAATGTCTAATTAAAGGTAGCAACTCCATCCGACATCTGATACCGTTCCCTAAACAATTCCCACCGTTCTCTAATTAACTCAATAAACTTCCCATATCCGTCCTTATCTTCCATCATTAGTTAACGATAGACTAATTCAAAAAACCCAGGCGAACCGGTGCAAGTCCGGATTGTTCCTTGTTCTGCAAGGGGTGCATCACGGCGACCTGGGTGTTTTAAGAGAATTCTGAGATAATATAAGCAGCTACCATCTGAAGCCTAAATGATTATTTCATTTAAAAGGGCAATAGCGGATATAAGCGCTGCTCTGTAAGCAAGCAACGACATCACTTTTATGTCACTCCCCCAACCAATTTTACTCCCTACAAATACTTCTCCCAAACTATTTCCGTAAATTCGCCTCAATTTTAGCGGAGATAAACTATCCGCGATATACCCAGAGATATGTTTAATACGATTGAAGAAGCTATAAGCGATATAAAAGCAGGAAAAATCATCATTGTTGTAGATGATGAGGATAGAGAGAATGAGGGGGATTTCCTGACGGCAGCATCGAATGCTACTCCTGAAGTAATTAATTTTATGGCAACTCACGGCCGCGGGCTGATTTGTGCGCCTCTTACCGAAGAGCGCTGCCAGGAATTGCGTCTCAACCTGATGGTTGGAAACAATACCGCGGTATTCGAAACGAATTTCACCGTATCTGTCGATCTTATAGGCCACGGTTGTACCACAGGTATCTCAGCTTCGGACCGTTCTAAAACTGTTCAGGCGCTGATCGATCCGACTACAAATCCTGAAGAATTGGGCCGTCCCGGTCATATATTTCCGCTGATAGCGAAAAAAGGCGGTGTTTTGCGCCGTGCAGGTCATACCGAGGCAGCTGTTGATCTTGCTGAAATGGCTGGTTTGCCTCCTGCGGGACTGCTGGTTGAGATCTTAAAAGAAGATGGGGAGATGGCTCGTTTGCCTGATCTGCTCCTCATCGCAAAACAGTTCGACCTTAAAATTATTTGTATCAAAGACCTGATCTCATACAGGCTTAAAACTGAATCGCTGATCAAGAAAGAGGTGGCGGTTAAATTGCCGACTCAATGGGGCGATTTTGAGATGGCAGCCTATACCCAACTCAATTCCGGCGAACAGCACCTTGCTTTGGTGAAAGGCAGCTGGGAAGAAGATGAGCCCATCCTTGTAAGGGTGCACAGCTCCTGCATTACCGGTGATATCTTCGGATCATGCCGTTGTGATTGCGGGCCTCAGCTTCATAAAGCGATGGAAATGATTGAGAAGGAAGGTAAGGGTGTTGTTATCTACATGAATCAGGAAGGCCGGGGGATCGGACTCATCAATAAATTACATGCTTATAATCTTCAGGAAAATGGGGTAGACACAGTTGAAGCAAATCTTCAGCTCGGATTCCCGATGGATCAGCGAGATTACGGGATCGGTGCTCAGATACTGCGCAGCCTTGGGATCAAAAAAATGAAGCTGATGTCTAACAACCCGACCAAGCGTTCCGGCTTAATAGGCTACGGCTTGGAGGTAGTTTCTAACGTTCCTATCGAGATTCAATCTAATGAGCATAACGAGCTTTACCTGAAAACGAAGCGGGATAAGATGGGCCATACCATCATGAAGAACAGCTAAATTATTTCTTTTCCGGCACAGTCGTTTCTTCGGGTTTCAACGCGTCTTCCGGCTTCGTTGGTACGGCATCTGTCTTCGGGCCTTCTGCTGCTTTACGGCGTTCTTCACTGCGGTTTTTACCAAGCAGGAATCCCAAGAGCTCGTTGAGGTCATCGAAGTCTTTCCTGTAAATCAATCCAAGCGCACTTACATAATCGCCCGTACTGTTGATGTTAAGGAATGGATTCCTGTTATTCAATTTATTGGACGCCTTTAAAACCAGGGTTCCATCTTTCTTGATCAGGTACTGAGCTTCCACGTCACGGGCAACTGAAGAACCGCTAAAAAAGTTAAATGCGGCTAAGTCGTCATCGTTCGTCCTTCTCTCAGTAACGCCACCAGTCAGTATCAAACGTTCATTCAACAGTCGCAATGTCGCACTTGCATCGTTAAACGAGCGTATGTTGAAATCGACAGTGTTAAGATTAAGATATTGCGATATCACTGTGTTAAACCGATTAAAGAATAATTCCGTACCCGCATTAATAAATGTGGATTGCACTACGCCAATGTCGGCGCCAGAGCCCTCAGCAAATGAGCGCCGTACAATAAGGCTCAGAGCTTGCTGATTTACATTGTTTACATCATTGAAATAAGACTGCAACTCGTCTTTGATGTATGTGTCTGAGGGGAAGTTTATATCAAATGCAATAGTAGGGGTTAAGAGCGGCCCGCTGAGGTTCATTACAGCTTCAGATGGCACTCTTTGATCCAGCGGCGGGCGTCCAGCAGCGATATAGAGCGGACGTAAGCTGGCCCTGACTTCATATATAGCTTTCAGGTTTATGGCAGCTTCCTGCGGATTGCCTGTCCACCTGATCGATCCGCCTTCATTAATTTTAAAGACCTTATTTATAAAATCCTGAGCGGTAAATTCAAACTGTCCGGTGGTTATGAGATAAGCGCCGAACATTTCGAAATCTCCAAGGCTGGTGATATTCAGCCGAAGATTTTCTGAATTACCCCTTCCCGAAAGCTTGCCCAGATCGGTGATAATATTTACTTCTGACGCTTCATCAACCTGCAGCGATAAGCTCATCACAAGGCCTTTAAAGGAGGTCACTTTAGGCTTGTTCATCGATGAGTCTTTCGCTACAAATGTTATAAAATCATTCTTAGCAACTGTGGCTGCTGAATTTAGCGGGATAGTGAAGACTGTGCCTGCTTCGGTCTTGGCATCGATGTTAATCTTCATATCATTTGTAGGGCCGGTAAAGGTAAATACCCCGGTCCCGTAGGCAGTGCCATAATATAGCGGATTATCCTTTGCAGTAGTATTCAGCGCCATGAACGGGTCGTTGGCGACGATGTTGATCTGGATTACCGGGTTAATAGGATTGCCCATGTCTACCGTGCCGTTGACGAGAGCTACACTATTATTGATATCTCTTAATTCAAGACTGTTCAGTACGATGACACTGTTTTCAATCTTGATATCATCTGTTATCCGGTACGGGGTTTTTAAGTAATTAACGATCATACCAGCATCGTTGAAGGAAACCGTACCATCTATTATCGGACGAGTGAGCTTGCCCGTGACTTCCAGATTGGCAGAAACCTTCCCGTTCATGTCTGACACCAGATTCTTAAGGAACGGCTGGAAGATGACCACTTCATTCTCATTCATCATCACGTTCAGGTCAAGGCTGTTCTGATCGCTATTGGCATTATAGGTTCCATCGATCTCAAGAGTTTTTAAGCCCTGGTTCTCGATATCCACATCAACATTGATCAACTTGGTAGCGTTGTCAAAACCGGCATTTAAGGTGAGATCGCCAATCAGTACATTATTATAATGGAGTGTGTCGATAGTGAGATCGGCTTCTACATCAGGCTTAGCCAGAATGCCGGCAAATTTTGCATCGCCGTTCAATTCTCCCCTTAATGAAATACCGAGAGGCTGAGTGAGTGGGCTAAAGGTTGTCAGCTTGAATTTATTGAATCCAACCAGTAGTTCGTCTGACGGGTTTTTAGATATAATCCCGTCAATGGTTATGATCTGATTATCGCGGAACAGCTCGAAGCCAGTAATCTTAGTTCTCCTGAACAGGCTGAACTTTTCGTTTGCACCGCGCCCTTCATCAAAGCTGAAGCTTACCTTTTCCTGGATCTTCCATACTTCCCGGTTAATGATCACATCGGAAGGAAGCACACTCAAACGAACTTTCTCCGGACCGTTCTGAGTGAACTCTACCAGGGAGTTCAAATCCAGCTGGTTAATTGCATCCTTGTCGGATAACTTAATGTTCAGGTTCAGGCTATCGTTCCTGAGGATATTCGCGACGTTGACATTCTTTATGTACAGGCTGTCGGTCAGATCCACGCGGTCCGAAGTGATGAATATGTTCATCGCATCAGCTGATGTGCTTTCGTCGATAATCAGATTATTGATCTTGATCTCGTTGAACTGGATAAGGGTGGCAAATCCGTTGAGGTTAGCAATGTTTTCGGCGGATACGAATTTTCCGTTGAAGCTGGCCCCTTCCGGTATCTTAAGTTCCGGCATGACGAGCATGCTCAATGGCTCAAATTGTTTGATCTTAAGACTGAATTCAAAGTTTTGCCGCCCCGGCTTATCATATTTAAGATTAAGCGAGGGGATGTACTGCGCAACCACCGATTTAAAGTAGGATGGAAAAGTTTTAAGATCGTACTCGCCCTTAATACTTGCGTCCAGGATATCAGATTCAATCTTCAGTTCTCTGTTCGCTCCAAGGCCTATGGCGCTTAAATAAACCGAATCAACTATAAAGGAGTTATCCGGATTAGTAAGTCGAATGCTGCTAATAGCGAAAGTGCCCTGAATGTTATCAAGATTGGATCCTGTGAAATTGGTTTTCAGGTCGGCATCGATCTGTACCGTGTCTTTCGTGAAATTTAACTTATGCAGATTAGCTCCGCGGACACTCGCCGTGAAATTAAAAATAGGAAGCTTAGGCTTCAGGTCGACGCTTCCGTTAAAATTAAGCTTGATATTTCGGTCGTTGATCTTGGCGATACCATCAAAAAACTTGTTGATAAAGCTTCCGTTAACATTGATATTGCTGTAGCGGTAGCCGTTATAGTCGAAGTATCGGATATCGCCTTTGAACCGTTCTCGCAGGGTATTGACATTAAAGCCGCTGCCAGTAATATTTGCCGTCAGAGTTGTCCTGCCCAGGTCTTTTCTGCCGAGAAGCTCACCCAGATTAAAATCATAAGCCTTAACTAAGCCACTGTACCGCGGATAGCCCGTGCCGTCAATCTTCATGTTAAGGTCAGTCACGACCCGGCCAAGGCGGGTTTTGAGTTCTCCAGCTGCCACAAAATCGTTGGTTAATCCTTTAAAGCGTCCTTTGAAGCTAATGGTTCCGAACTTGTAGGCTATCGCTGGAATCATCGATTTCTTGCGACCGGTGGCCCTTGCAATGATCAGGTCGAGGTCTTTTTTATTGGTGGAAAGCTGGTCGAATTTAAGGTCGAGACGCGTGTTTTTAAGATTGGGCAGTCCTTTAATATTGAAGTCGCCTTTGAGATATGTAGCCTGTCCGCTTCTGATTGAAAGATTCTTAGTCTTGAGGTCGTTTATGAAACCAGTAGCGTCGCCATCAACGTCCATAATAATATTAGAACTGGCGAGCTGGGGTGCAAAATAGGTTACGTCAGAGCTGTTTATTTTAGAATTATTGAAATGCACCTTCATGTAGACTTTGCTGATAAACTGGCCAAAGTCTTTAAAAGAGCCGTATTTCATTAAAAGGTAATCTGACAGCCGGGTGGTTGGAGTTTCAAGCAGCAGGTTTTTGAACTCCATTTGATTGGTGTCGATCGTTGCATCGGTGGTCAGGTTCTTTAAATAGAAGCCGCTTTTCTCCCGCAAGGTCAGATTCCTGAAGCCTGCTTTTACCAGGTGGTTCTTGGTGTCGAGATTCAGTATGGTAGTGCTCAGATTGCGCAGGTCGATATCATTAAAGTTGACCCCTTTAATCGGCTTTGTATTATTGAAGTTTTGATATTTGAAGGCGATGTTATTAAGGACGATCTTGTCCATTGTAATATCATATGGTCTCCGCGGTTTCTTAGTGGGTGTTGGATCCCCTGTATCGAAGTAGTTGATAATAAATTCAACGTTGGTCGCAGAATCACGATACTGTTTTAGATGGAATTTACCATTATCCATCTGGATGGTATTGACGGATATCTTACGCTCTTTAAATGATAGAAGATTAAGATCGACTGTAAGCTTCGGCGAGAATATTAAAGTATCCTGTTCCCTGTCTTCAATGTACACGCTATCCAGTACAACAGATTTGAACGGCTTGATGTATAAACCACCAATTTCCACCCGGGTCTCCAGTTCTTTTGAAAGGTATTTCGCAGCTTTCTTTGCGACATACGTCTGTACACTCCGATACTGAAGAGAAAAAATAAAAACTGCCACCAACAATAAAAGACTTGCGAGTATCCAGAGGGTAATTTTTAGCGCTTTTTTGATAGTTTTGTGTTTTAAACAGATAACATTTTTTACTCTATATAGTTTTGGCAATTATCCTCGGCATCGAATCTTCTTGTGACGATACATCAGCGTCTATCTGTATTGACGGTGTAATATCATCCAACATCATCTCAAATCAACTCGTCCATCAAAACTATGGAGGTGTTGTGCCTGAACTTGCCTCGCGCGTTCACCAGCAAAATATTGTTCCTGCAATACAAGAAGCGATAGCTCAGGCAAAAATACACAAAAATGACATCGATGCCGTAGCTTTTACTCGCGGACCCGGTTTGCTGGGCTCCTTATTAGTAGGAACGTCATTTGCCAAGGCTTTCGCATTAGCCAATAAACTTCCTTTGATAGAAGTCAATCATATGCAGGCTCACATTCTGGCTCATTTCATCGATAACAAGCCTGCCTTCCCGTTTATATGCCTTACGGTTTCCGGCGGACATACGCAGATCGTGCTGGTAAAGGATTATTTTGATATGGAGATCATTGGACAGACCACAGATGATGCGGCGGGTGAAGCGTTTGACAAGACTGCAAAAATTCTTGGGCTTCCTTATCCCGGCGGGCCGCTAATTGATAAGTATGCAAAGGAAGGAAATCCGGATGCGTTTAAATTTCCGGAGCCCCAGATCCCCGGACTTGATTTTAGCTTCAGTGGGTTAAAGACCTCTATAATGTATTTTGTGAGAGATAAGGTCAAAGCCGATCCTGATTTTCTGAAGATCAACATGAATGACATCTGTGCGTCGGTGCAGCACAGGATTGTTACTATTTTGCTCAATAAGGTGAAGAACGCAGCGGCCGCACATAAGATCAATAGAATAGCAATTGCTGGAGGTGTTTCTGCAAACTCGGGGTTACGAAACGGATTGAACAGCGCGGCTGCAGAATTAGGATGGGAGGTCTTTATCCCGCAATTTCAATACTGTACTGATAATGCGGGAATGATCGCCATAACCGGCTACTATAAATACCTGAAGCAGGATTTCGTCGGCCAGGATATTGCCCCACTGGCGCGAATGCCTTTTTAATTTTGATATCTTTATCCCATCACAATACCCCTTGAATTATGTTTAGTACACCGAGTATCATTTTCTTCCTTATTTTCCTGATCCCTCTGGTAGGTTTTCTGGTTTGGCTGATGAAGGAAGACAAGCGTAAAGGCAAAATAGGCCTCATGGTGTTAGGTTTTATGGTCATCGCGGGTATCATGTTTATGTACATCATGACGCGGGGGGAATAAAAACGTGACGCTCCTTACTCATTGGTAATCAGCTATTTCTATCTGATCTCGTTTCCACTTCAGTTTTTTTCAGTAAATATTTTCAGAACCCACCGGCCTCATTTTAATTTTGGCAGGGTATTAGATAATCATTCGGAAAAACATAGCCATGAAAAACGACAATAAATCAGAAATTGCTTTGGCAATTATTGCGGGAATTGCCGCAGGAACCGCAGCTTGGTACTTTATGAGTTCAGACAAAGGAAAAGAAAATTGGTCTACATTGTTGAATACCCTCAGAGATGTGACTGATAGATTAATGGAAGCTGGCGCAGAAAAGGGATCCCTTTTAGCAGCAGCAGGCAGAGAGGCTTCCGAATATATAAGCGAGAAAGCTGGTGACGTTATGGATGATGCAAAACAACAGTATGCTCACCATACTTCTAACAGTGCTAACTAAGACTAAGTAAAAAGGCCCCTTGGGCGAAATTATTTTGTCGGAAAGGATTGCGGCAAATAGCCGCAATCCTTTCCTTTTTTTAAGATAATGTCTCTCATCCCAATGCAGGCCGGGACCCCTGGTCTTTGTATTAATTGACCTTCATCCGCTCCTGACCGCCGGGGCTGGTCGTCCTATTTCACCTTTAATTTTTCTTGTAACCACGCTTCCATGCCCTCCCTCTGCTCCGGAAACTGCCAGTGACCTGTCTCTAAATATAATTTCAAAGTTTTAGGCGCTGTAATTACATTGTAAGCGGCATGCATGGAAGTAGGCGGACAAGTTTCATCATTGAAGCCCCAGCTATACATTCCGGGAACTTTCAACAGCCTTGCGAAATTCAGGACATCATAATATCCTGCGGTTCTGATCTTATCCTTTGCACTGATAGCATTTACATTATCCTTGTTAAACATGTGCGGCCATCCGCCAGCCCTGCCTAATAAGAATCCTGTCAGGTCGCTTAAGGCAGGGTAGTAGGCACCAAGAAATTTAACACGCGGATCAAGAACTGCGGTAACGATAGATAGCGCTCCGCCCTGACTGCCGCCCGTAACGCCAAGGTTGACTCCATCAAACTGTGGAAGGCTTGTGAGGAAATCGTTTGCACGGACACAGCCCATATAGACTCTCCTGTAGTAATATCTTTCAGGATCTTCAAGGTTGAATATCTGATAACCCAACAAAGCGCCGCCAGAAAGATTTGCGTACTGGCTTAGATCCATATTTACCGGGATACCGTGGATGCCGATCTCAAGGGTTATTACTCCTTTTTCGGCGGTTGCAATGTCACCATTATATGGCCTGATACCTGCACCCGGAACCCGAAGCAATGCCGGGTATTTACCTTCCTTTTT
>NZ_JBBJNI010000094.1:8985-16070 GCF_037719425.1 Daejeonella sp.
CGCACAATATCCCATAAAGGCGCGCGCCTACCCTGAAATTCTGAACGTTTAAATGATACACATTTACCAGTTCCGTAGAACGTTCAGGAAGCAGGGTCATCCGTGCATCCATGGGGATCTTCGTAAGATCGGCTTTCGCCTTATCCCAGAACTGTACAAAATCCGCCGGGACAATACCGGCCGGTTTAATTAATTCCGGATCAAAGCCCGCGGTAGCCAATCCTCTGTATCTCTTCCCGTCAACTTCAGCATATACGATGCAGCGCAGAAAGCCTGGGGTGCTCATTGTTCCTCCATCAATTGTAACCTTCCCATCTTTGGCAACGAGAGAATCACTTTTTAGCGGTACCATCCTTTCCGGCCCTACATCATATTTAATCTTTACGTTCTGGAGGAGGTTGCCGAATTGAATGATGCTAACAGTAAATTTTGCCTTTTCACCCATGTGATAGGTCCAGTTCGTATGATCCGGGGCTACGATAACTTTTACCAGCTGCTCTGCTGGTTGTGCAAAGTTCTCCTGTATTCCCCCGAAAAGCAATAAGAAGAATAATACTGATTTGATGCATTTCATTGATTGAAAATTAATACAGGAATAAATTGCATTTAATTTCGGTGATTAGCAAGTGTTGTTTGATCACCGTTTATTGATGGGCAAGGAGTTTCTAAAAAAAAAGATGCTCGCTGTAAAGCAAGCATCTTCCACTATGAGTTCAGTCCAATCTAATAATCATCTATGACATTGTCGGCCAGGTGCAAGTTCTTAAAGTTTTAGAATAATGTATTGAAGCGTACACACCGTCTGTTTTACCGCAAAGGACGCAAAGTTCCACGCAGAGTGCGCAGAGTTTTTTCACCAACCAATGCGATTCGCCCATAATATCTTTCCGCCTCCGCGCTCTCTGCGGTTAAGTCTTGTCGGAAATCCACTTTCGCACATACATCATACCCTATCTAACGTCCGGCAAGCTGACTTCCGACCTCAGTCCCCCTACTTCTCTTCCAAATGATCGGCAGTCACGGTTCCTTTGATCTTCGCCTCCAGTTCATCCATCAGATCGGGGTTGTCGAGAAGCAATTGTTTAACACCATCGCGGCCCTGGCCTAATTTAGTGTCGCCGTAGCTGAACCAGGATCCTGCTTTTTTGATGATATCAAAGTCAACACCTAAGTCGATGATCTCCCCGGCTTTTGAAATGCCTTCTCCGAACATTACATCAAATTCAGCAATACGGAAAGGCGGCGCAAGCTTGTTTTTAACAACCTTAACCTTAACCCGGTTTCCTGAAACCTCGTCGGTATCTTTAATTTGCGAGATCCGGCGGATATCTAAACGCACAGATGCATAAAATTTCAAAGCATTACCACCCGTTGTAGTTTCAGGACTGCCGAACATTACTCCGATCTTATCACGAAGCTGGTTGATAAATATACAGCAACATCCGGTTTTGGATATGGTACCTGTTAATTTTCGAAGAGCTTGTGACATCAATCGGGCATGTAATCCCATTTTAGAATCTCCCATTTCTCCCTCGATCTCAGCCTTAGGAACAAGGGCCGCCACGGAGTCAATAACTATAATATCAATTGCTCCTGAACGGATCAAATTATCTGCAATTTCAAGAGCCTGCTCGCCGTTATCGGGTTGAGAGATCAAAAGATTTTCAATATCGACACCAAGTTTGGCAGCGTAAAATTTATCGAATGCATGTTCCGCATCTATAAAAGCAGCGATGCCGCCTTTTTTCTGGGCTTCAGCTATCGCATGAATTGCAAGAGTTGTTTTACCAGAGGACTCCGGGCCATAGATTTCAATTACTCTTCCTTTTGGTAAACCTCCAATGCCTAAGGCAATGTCAAGGCTGATTGAGCCGGTTGAAATAGACTCTATTGGCTCTACAGCATTGTCGCCAAGTTTCATCACGGTGCCTTTGCCGTATGATTTTTCAAGTTTATCCAGCGTAAGCTGTAAAGCTTTTAGTTTATCTGCGTTGCTCATTGTTTTGGTTTAATATCATCAAAAGTATAAATAATATTCAAAATACTAATAATATTAACAAAAATATTTAAATACTAATATTATTAGCTTACGTCATTCGGCTTAATTTCCAGCTTTTTAAGTATGCTGCCTATCTTTTTAGCATTGTTCTTCTTCTTCACAGCTATTTTCTTTCGCTTCACATCAGCTTCAACTTTAAGCAAGGCCTTTACAGTTTGGTTTTGTTCATAATATTTGCAAAACCAGGTGAGCGGGCAAATATGGCATTTCGGATTTCTCGCGACACAAATATATCGGCCGTGAAGAATTAACCAGTGGTGTGCTACATAGATCTTATCCTGCGGCAAATATTGTACTAATTGTTTCTCTACGGCCAGGGGTGTGGTTGCATTTCGTGTGAGGCCAATGCGATTCGACACCCTGAACACATGAGTATCAACGGCCATTGCCGGAGCATTGAAAACAACTGAGGCGATCACGTTTGCTGTTTTTCTGCCTACACCTGGCATCTTCTGAAGGTCGTCAATATCTGGGGGAACAATTCCGCCGAATTCGTTGATGAGCTTCTGTGCCATCCCGACAAGGTGTTTAGACTTGTTATTAGGATAGCTCACGCTGCGGATATATTGGAAAACTTCTTCCGGTGTTGACTGCGAAAGGCTTAATGCATCAGGAAAACGCTCAAAAAGAGCAGGTGTGATCAAATTAATGCGTTTATCGGTGCACTGGGCAGACAATATAACCGCAACGAGCAGTTCAAACGGATTGGTATAGTTTAGCTCGGTTTCCGCATCGGGCTGATGGGAGGAGAAATAGTCGACAAATGCTTTATAGCGGTCCTTTCGTAGCACGGGCTAAAGATAGGAAGCGGGAGCAAAATTCTATCCTGAAATTATTAACAATCACAAAGCCAGCTCATGAGCTGGCTTTGTGAGAATTCTTACACCGATTTAGAGTATTTCAAAATTCGGGCAATGACATCTTTGCCTGGGGTTCTAACTATAGTGTTCAGATTTTTTTTAATCGAATTATAGAAAGATTGTTCCCCTTCACCGAGTTCTTCGGGAATTGCAGTGTTTTGTACCATGTCGTTTTGTAAAGAATTTGTTGTTGGAGTAGAAGTTTCTATCATAAGCACGGTTTGGTTTTAATTTAAAACGTACTTAATTTACGAATGTTACTTCGAAACAAAAATAATTTACATTTTTTTTATTTTAAGAGTTTTTCAGGCTTACTTCCTTGGAAAGCATCATCTTACGCAGGTTGTTCAATGCATAACGCATCCGCC
Source organism: Daejeonella sp. (assembly GCF_037719425.1). Lineage (GTDB taxonomy): Bacteria > Bacteroidota > Bacteroidia > Sphingobacteriales > Sphingobacteriaceae > Daejeonella. The sequence goes on from NZ_JBBJNI010000094.1 coordinate 12,273, forward strand.
CCAGCGCAGTGTTAATACTTACATCGGTGATTTCGGAAATTTCCTTGAAACTAAGCTCGCCATAGTGACGCATAATCAATACTTCCTTCTGCTCGGGCGGTAAAAGATGGATAAGCTCGCGCAGGTCGCGATGCGTTTGCTCGCGGATCATTTTGTCCTCAGTGCTTTCATCATAAAATTTCAGCACCTCAAAAATATCAAAGCCCTCAACTGTAGTAACTACAGGAGTGCGTTTCTCTTTTCGGAAATGATCGATAACGAGGTTATGCGCAATTCTTATAACCCATGGCAGAAATTTTCCTTCTTCATTATACTTTCCGGCCTTTAGTGTATTAATTACCTTAATAAAAGTGTCCTGAAAAATATCTTCTGCGAGATAAGAATCCTTAACTAATAAATAAATGGATGTGTAAATTTTGGTTTTATGCCGGCGGATTAATTCCTCCAGGCTGGCTTCATGACCCTGTAAATACTGATGCACCAGATCCTGATCGCTCTTCGATTGAAGTTTTATAGTACTCATACTCTAAATTCCCCTTTTTTATATAAAAATTCTCAAAAGTTAATAAGTAGAGTTTATCCGATAGCGTTCTCCTGTTTTAAATTTTTTGATCTGGTTTCTTACCCCAAATGAAACAATTATTTTGCCAATATCAAAGAATAATTAATCAATCTTCTGTATTAAGCTCTTATACCCGTATTTTTGCACACCCCAAAAGGGCATATAATTATATACGTAATAAGAAAGAATATAGGTTTACTGAATGAGCAAAGAAGCGGAAAAAGACCCGGGGAGATTTATCATCATAAAGGGAGCAAGGGTTCATAACTTAAAAAATATAGATGTTGCCATTCCTAAAAATAAGCTGGTTGTAATTACCGGGATGTCCGGATCAGGAAAGTCCTCACTGGCTTTTGACACGCTATACGCCGAGGGACAGAGGAGATATGTGGAGAGCCTTTCTTCTTACGCAAGGCAGTTTATGGGGCGTATGAATAAGCCTGACGTTGATTTCATTAAAGGGATTGCGCCTGCTATAGCTATTGAACAAAAAGTTATCACAAGTAATCCAAGGTCGACAGTAGGTACCTCGACTGAAATATATGATTACCTCAAGCTTTTATTTTCCCGGATTGGCAGGACCATTTCGCCGGTTTCAGGAAGAGAGGTAAAGAAAGATACGGTGACCGATGTGGTTAATTTTATATCTAATTTAACACTTGATACGTCTGTTACAATTTTATGCCCGCTGCACGCACATAATCACCGCTCGCTTAAGGAAGAGCTGGCGGTTCTGCTTCAGAAAGGTTTTACCAGGGTTATAATCAATGATAAGCTGTCAAAGATCGAAGACGTGCTGGAGGATAAGTCTACCGACAATAAGAAGTCGGGAGAAGATGTCGATGTCAAGATAGTTATTGACCGCATTTCGGTTGCTGTAGACGAAGAGACGCTGAGCAGGACAGCAGATTCAGCTCAAACGGCATTTTTCGAAGGACGCGGTGATTGTCTGGTTGAGGAGAACGGAATAGTTCACGTGTTCTGCGATCGCTTTGAGCTCGATGGGCTGCGTTTTGAAGAGCCCACACCTAATTTCTTCAGCTTTAACAACCCCTATGGTGCGTGTAAGCGCTGCGAGGGTTATGGTAAGGTTATCGGCATCGACGAGGATCTGGTTGTACCGGATAAAAGTAAGTCGGTTTACGATGGTGCTATCGCTCCCTGGAGAGGTGAGAAGATGGGCGAATGGCTGAGCAAATTGGTAAAGAGTGCATTGAAGTTTGATTTTCCTATCCACCGGGCCTATAATCAGCTTACGGATGACCAGCGGAAGCTGCTCTGGACAGGAAACAGCTTTTTTACTGGACTCGATGAATTCTTTAAAGAACTTGAGGCGCAAACGTATAAGATTCAGTACAGAGTGATGCTTTCGCGTTATCGTGGCAAAACAACCTGCCCGGAATGTAAGGGAAGCCGTTTGCGGGAAGATGCTTCCTATGTAAAGATCGATAACCGGTCCATCACTGATATTGTGTTAATGCCTTTAGAGCAGGCTACGGGTTTTTTTGATACCCTCGAACTGGATACTACAAGGCAAAAAATAGCAAAGAGGCTTTTGATGGAGATAGCTAACCGTGTTAAGTTTTTAAATGATGTTGGTTTGGGATATTTAACCCTAAACCGCTTATCCAATACGCTTTCCGGCGGAGAATCGCAGCGGATAAACCTGGCTACTTCATTAGGAAGCTCATTGGTTGGGTCTATATATGTACTGGATGAACCGAGCATCGGCCTTCACCCGCGCGATACCCACCGCCTGATTGGGGTGTTGAGGTCGTTACGGGATGTGGGTAACACTGTACTTGTTGTTGAGCACGAAGAAGAGATTATGCAGGCAGCTGACCATATTATAGATATAGGCCCAGAGGCGGGAACCCATGGCGGGAGTCTTGTTTTTACTGGAACTTATGACGAAATCCGGAAAGATGAAGTCAGCCTGACAGGGAAGTATCTGAGCGGCAGGAATTCTATTGAGATCCCCAAGCAAAGGAGGAAATGGAGCGATTACATTGAGATAAAGGGAGCTAGGGAGAATAACCTTAAGCATGTGGATGTTAAATTTCCATTAAATGTTTTGAGCGTAGTTTCGGGGGTCTCTGGCTCCGGTAAAACTTCTCTTGTTAAGCGTATCCTGCAACCAGCCCTGCAAAAGGCGATTGGCAATTATTCCGGTGAACAAACCGGTTCTTATGATTCAATTGGGGGCGATTATTCTAAAGTTGAGCAGGTGGAAATTGTAGATCAGAACCCTATCGGCAGGTCATCAAGGTCCAACCCCGTTACCTATGTAAAAGCATGGGATGAGATCAGGAACCTGTACGCTTCACAAGGGCTGGCTAAAGCGTCCGGATTGAAGCCGTCTGCCTTTTCATTTAATGTTGAGGGAGGAAGATGTGATGTTTGTCAGGGAGAAGGCGAAGTGAAGATTGAAATGCAGTTTATGGCTGATATTTTCCTTCCGTGTGAAGCCTGCGTCGGGAAACGCTTTAAACAGCATGTTCTGGATATTACCTACAAGGAAAAGAATGTTTTTGAGGTGCTTGATATGACCATCGATGAGGCACTGGACTTCTTCGAAAGCGAACCAAAGATCATAACCAAAATTAAGCCACTGGTAGATGTTGGGTTGGGATATGTTCACCTCGGACAATCATCAAATACCCTATCCGGCGGTGAAGCGCAGCGGATAAAGCTTGCATCTTTCCTTGTGAAAGGGAATAACAGCAGCAAAACGCTTTTCATTTTTGATGAGCCAACAACCGGGCTTCATTTCCATGACATTAAAAAGCTGCTTAAATCTTTCGATGCTCTTATCGACCAGGGGAACAGTATCATCGTGATCGAACATAATATGGATGTCATTAAGTGCGCGGACTGGGTTATTGATATCGGCCCGGAAGGTGGTGACAGAGGGGGTAATGTGGTTTTTGAGGGTACGCCGGAGGATTTGATAAAGGAGAAGGATTCGTATACGGGGAGTTTTTTGAAGGAGAGGTTTGCTTCGCTTCGCTCGCAATGATAAGAGAAAAGGTGATGGGTGGAATTGATTAAATGACCTAAATCTTAAACTCTTCAAACTTCAAAAAGCACTGTTCATACCTTACCGAACCACTAATTTATTCTCCTTAAACTTCCCGATCAAATAATCCGCATACCGCATAAAGCCCAGATCTGTCATGTGGGTTCCATCTACAGTGCCCTCGTTATCATCACCAATGGCATTGGCTGAACTGATA
>NZ_JBBJNI010000095.1:0-15967 GCF_037719425.1 Daejeonella sp.
TAAAAGCTCGAAGAGGGTGCTGGAGCATACATTGGTACCACGGGCGTTCCGGCCGTGCCGGAACTTGCAATTGAATTCAGGATTTTAGTGCGCACAGCCTCTGACGGCTCAATCGCATTAGATATCGCGTAAGCCTGTAAAGCGTTCTCTATTTCTTCGACCTCGGCTTTTACTGCCGGGTATTGGGCAATCGTACTTTCCACCTCACGAATCTCCTCGCCGCTTAAGTCGCCCAGGACGTATAGTTCCAGGATGCCGCTTTCTAAATATGTTTTCAGGTCTTTCACTTAATTAAATACCTTTCTTAACGTAATAATTGCATTTCTAAGTCTCGTTTTCACTGTCCCTAAAGGAATATCTAATTCCTCGGCAGCTTCTACATGTGTAAAACCTCTGAAGTAAACCAGGTCAAGTATTACCTTCTGTTCTGGTTTTAATTTCTCTACGAGATCCTTTAAGCCAAGAGTTTCAGGATTTATTGATGTGGTGAAACCCTTGTCCACAGATAATACGATATTTTCTATGTCTTCGGTTTTTGAATAATTACGGAAATCTTTAGATCTCGTTTTGTCGATGGTCAGATTTCGGGCGATATTGACCATCCAGGTGAACAGCCTTCCTTTAGAATTGTCGTATGAAGCTATTGAGTTCCAGACCTTTACAAATACTTCTTGTAAAAGATCCTCTGCAATTTCATCGTGCTGTACAATTCTGTAGATCACTCCATAGAGCGCAGCGGAGTACATATTATACAACGCTTCGGCTCCTTTATTATCTCTGCCGCGAATAGCCTGAATTAATTCCGGTTCCGATAATGATATTTTACTGATCCTGCTCAACGATTTTTGTGCTTGGCTCTAAGGTCGAATATTTTTCGCTAATAAAGGCATTAAAGAAAATTATACTGAAGTCTGAGGCCGGAAATCGGAGGTCAGATGTCTGATGCTAGTCGGATAGCTTGACTGATTAGAATAGTTGTTCCGAAAGGCGGCGGAAATCCATCAGACTTCAGATTTCCGACCTCTGACCTCAAACCCATCGCTCCATAAAAAAAGCCCCGGCTTAGACCGGAGCTTTCAATTGCGAATTGTTGTGCAATTACTTTGGCATAACGACCGAGTCAATTACGTGGATAACACCATTTTTCTGGAACACGTTACTGATGGTTACCCTTGAAGTAGCGCCGGTCTCATCTTTAAGCACCAATGTGTCTCCTTGCATCATTGCCCAGAGTTTTCCACCGCTTACCGTTGCAAACTCTGCGGTTCCATTACCTGCTTTTATGGCACTGGCTATTTCTTTGGAACCCATTCTGCCGGCAACAACATGGTAAGTAAGGATTTTTGTTAGCATGGCTTTGTTTTCAGGCTTAACCAACGTTCCGACAGTTCCAGCAGGAAGTTTGTCAAACGCGGCATTTGTAGGAGCGAACACCGTAAAGGGTCCGTCAGTTTTCAACGTCTCAACTAAACCTGCAGCTTTAACTGCCGCCACAAGGGTGGTATGGTCTTTTGAGTTAACGGCATTATCAATGATATCTTTTGTAGGATACATTGCTGCTCCGCCGACCATCGTCATTGATGGTGCGCAACCTGTTGAGAAGATTGCAGAAGCTGCTAATGCAATCGTTAGGATAAATATTTTTTTCATAATTCAAAGTTTGTTAGTTGAGATGAATTACGGGATTAGCCACAGGACAGATTTGCTGACTGGAATTAAATGCTACTCCTTTTGGGAATAAGATACAGAGGTTATATTCAACTGTTCGCTATGCTGAATGCGGATATTAAGGAACAAAGTCCCATGGATAAAAAGCAGGGCAGTGTCTAAGGACGTTAATCTTTTCCCGTCAGGTTATAAATGTCTTTAATATTTTCCAATATATTTTCGAAGTCGATATTCAGGTCGATGATCCTGCCTGTGTGGATGTCGAAGACCCAGCCATGTACAATAGGATACCCTGTGCGTAAGTAATTTAACTGTACTACTGCGGTCTTAATTACATTGACGCATTGTTCCTGCACATTTAACTCTACCAGCCTGTCATAACGTTTAGACTCATCTGTGATTGCATTCAATTCTTTTTTATGCAGACGGTAGACGTCCCGGATGCTGCGGAGCCAGGGATTGAGTATCCCCATGTCTTTAGGCTGCATAGCAGCTTTTACTCCCCCGCAATTGTAGTGACCGCACACAATAATGTGTTTAACTCCAAGATTGTTGATCGCATAGCTAAGAACCGACATAACGTTCAAGTCCACATTATTTACCAGGTTAGCAATGTTTCTGTGAATAAAAGCCTCACCGGGACCCAACCCCATGATCTCCTCGGCTGTTACACGGCTATCGCTGCATCCAATATATAAATAATCAGGATTGTGATCTCTCGCGAGTTCGCTGAAGAAATCGGCGTCTGTTCCTGTTTTGGTCTCGATCCATCTCTTATTATTCTCGAAAAGTTCTTCGTATGGGGTCATGTTTTCTGTTATTTAAGATGGAAGATATTGTAAACAAAAATATGCATTTTGAGGAGAAAAATGCAGATGTTAGTTGAGAGTTGAGGGTGGAGAGTTTATTCCAGGACTGAATTGGCGATATCTTACCCATTAATACTTCTCTCAACATCCTCCTTGTAATTCCGCCCAATTGGGATCTGGAAGTTATCGATAATGATCTTGTTTCGTTCGATGCGTCTGATAGACCGGTTTGACACAAGGAAAGATTTATGTACTCTGATAAACAACGATGAAGGAAACATCTCCTGCACCATTTTTACAGAGCCCTTGATCACAATCTTTTCCTGCGGTGTGTAAATGATAGCATAATCTTTTAATCCCTGAATGTGGGTGATCTCATCAAATTGGAGCTTAATTCTTTTTACACCGCTTTTTACGAAAATAAATTCAGGTTCATGCTTGTCTGGTTCCAGTTGATGATCGTGTGAACTGAGCAAGAGAAAATCTTTGGCTTTATCTACCGCTGCTGAAAAGCGTTGAAAGGAAATGGGTTTGAGGAGAAAATCAATAACGCCCAGCTCAAATCCCTCAAAAGCATAATTCCGGTAAGCGGTTGTGAAAATAGTCAGGGGAGGATCGGACAGCTTTTCCAGGAACTCAATTCCTGTCATGTTCGGCATTTCAATATCCAGCAGCAAAACGTCAGCGTATTCGTTCCCCAAATGAGCCAGAGCATCTTCAGCATTGCTAAATGATAAAACCGAGTGAACGCCATCCAAGCGTTTCAGGTAGCCCTCAAGCACTTCACGTGCAAGAGGTTCATCATCAATAACAACAAATTTCAACATCGTTTAAAAGTCCAGCGTAAACACTATAGTTCAATGACCAGTTTGGCTAAGAAAGAGTCGTTTTTATCTTCAAGTACCAACTGATGCCGCGAGGGGTAGAGAAGTTCCAGACGCTTCTGTAAGTTGAGGAGACCGATACCTCCTTTAGTTTTACTGATAACAGAAGTTGATTTAGAATTTTCTACAAGTAACATCAGGATTGATTTATCCAGCCCGATATTAACAGTCAGCCAGCTATTTTCACTTTGCGTGCTAAGCCCATGTTTAAAGGCATTTTCTACCAGGGGCAGCAACAGGAGGGGAGCTATTTCATGGCCGTTAAATACCGCATTGACTTTCATGCTGATGGCAGGTTCGTCGCTAAACCGCAACCGCTCAAGCTCCATATAATTGTTGAGGTAGGTAACTTCCTTTTCCAGTAACACCTTATCATCTGTGCTATCATATAACATGTACTCCATCATTTCAGATAGCTTGAGCACAACATCGGGTGCCAGCTCCGATTTTTTAAGAGTCAGGGCATACAGGTTGTTAAGGATATTAAACAGGAAATGCGGGTTTACCTGAGCCCTCAGAAAATCTACCTCGGCATTTAATTTCTCAACCGTGATCTTTTGAATGACAAGCTGCTGCCCATACCAATCTATGCTTAATTTAAGGGCGAGCATTAAGCCAAGGTACCAGAGCGTGCTGAAAAAGTTATAGGATAAGGACTCCAGTAAATTACTGTTCCGAAGCGGGCCAACAACATATCCATAAAGGTAATAATCATAGAAACTCTGTACGATCAGGTAGCCGATCACCGAGAGAATAACAGCTGTAAAATAAGCCAGGTAGCGCTTCTGTAAAAGGTATCGCGGCAGGAAATAATGCAGATTCAGATACGCTATTATGATAAGCAAGCCGATCCGGCCTATAACGCAAGCTAAAAAATACGGCATGCTCGCCTTATATATGAGGTATTTTTTCTCATATATGAAGAAGCCAGTGATCAGCAGCCAATAAGTGCCATGGATAAGGATATATTTCCAGGAAACCTGGCGGCTGGAGAACGGTGGCTTGACTGTTTTGTCGAGAAGATCCATTGTGTTATATTTGTTAGTGCAGCACGTGGTTCCAATTTAAATCAATGTTTTAACCCCGGAGAATTATATCGACAAACGGCAGTAATAGTAGATGAATATAATATTAAAAATGCAGCGTTAACTGCCAACGATAGTAATATCTATTAATTCCGTCGTTCGTCTACTATATTTTCCCGTCCTGATTCCATCTTATAATATTGTGATAAGAAATCAAAAGTTCACTTAAAAACTTAACATTATGAAACAGATCAAATTCAATCAGACGTTCATTATCATGTTTACACTGATTACATTGGGAGTTACTGCATTTAGTTTCACTTCAAAATTTGGATTGGACAGTTATGAGATATCGTTGAATAACAAAGTCATTCTAAAACATTACGTGAATCAACCGCTAAATTTGCGGGTACTTCAACTGAACAAAGCAAAGGAAGGTGATCAGTTGGGGATTAGGTACACGCACTGTACTATCAAAGATGGTGCAGGGACAGCGAGGAGTATTTCCGTCAAAGATGAGAAGGGAAACACGTTAAAGAAATGGGCTTTTGCCGATGCCACCGGGTCAAATTTCAATATGATAATCGCTGTGAATGACCTGCTGAAACTGGAAAAAGCACACACCGGTCAGGACCTCAGCATTCATTATAGTGCACGGGAGCTTCCTGAGGGGGAGATGCTTTCGATGTTGAAGCTATAGTAATGTATAAAATGTTTTATATCAGCCCGGGTTTCGCTAAACGAAGCCGGGCTTTTTTTTTTAACGAACTTTAATCTCGAAGGGGGCTTTGTTATTTTAGGCTGAATTTACCTGAGTGATGATCTCACTGATCACCATTTCATCTTTAATGATCCTTTCGGGCCCCACATTTTCAAATTTCCTCGCAATCAACCCAAGCATGTTTCAGCAGATATTCCTGAAGGTAGGGATAGGGCGCTATCATGCCCCGCTAATCATAAAAGGCCCAATTCCTGTTATTACTGTAAAAATGCTCAGGTCGTCAATGGCTATATTTTAGAGAGATTTGTTATCCAGGTAAAGAGCCGGCTTTTGTCTGGATTAAAAAACTCATTTTTCACCTGCACTATGGATAGAAAGTATTTATTACTACTGTGTAGCTTTATATAATCCGAAGTAAAGATTTAACAGATTTTATTATTATATTTAATCTGAATCCCTTTAAGTACCGCATTTTTCTTTTTTCAAATCAAGTTATGGCTAAAATTGATGACAAACAGTACATTATAGCAATTGGTGCCTCAGCGGGAGGTCTGGAAGCTATCTCTGCTTTTTTTGATTACACCCCGCTTGACGCTGTTTCCTACATCATCATACAACATCTATCATCTGATTTTAAGAGTCAGATGGGAAGTATTCTTTCACGCCACAGTAAGTTACAGGTTATTGAAGCTGTCGAGAATGTCGCTATAAAATCTAATACGGTTTATCTCATACCCAGCACTAAATTCATGGTCGTTGAAAATGGCAAACTCCTATTATCTGATAAAAAAGATCAGCCGAGGCCACACATGACAATTGATTACTTTTTTTCATCGCTGGCAAGGGAGCGCGGCAACAAAGCCATTGGCATCATATTATCAGGTACCGGCGCTGACGGATCAAAAGGGATTAAGGCAATAAAAAAAGCAGGGGGCATTGCCTTTGTCCAGGACCCCAATACAGCAAGTTATAATGGAATGCCGCTGGCGGCGATTGCAACGGATTGTGCAGATTTGATCTTATCTCCGGAAGCGATGCCCCAGGTAATTGAAGATTACGTGAAGGACGGAACATTGGAACTATCCACAGACGATGAAAAGGATCAGGTCAGTGAAGCAGCGCTTACAAAAATATTCGATTTAATCAAAGGAAGCTTGCCGCTTGATTTCTCAGAGTATAAACGACCGACCATCATCAGGAGGATAAGACGGCGGATGTCGGAGCATAATTTTAGTAAAGTCAACAAATACTACGACTTCTTAAAAGGCAACAGAGGGGAAATAAAATTGCTTGCTAATGATTTTTTGATAAGCGTGACCGCGTTTTTCAGGGACGCGGATGCATTCAAGATCGTACAGGAAACAATTATACCCGACATTATCGAAAAAAATGAAACGGATGTTTTAAAAATTTGGGTTGCTGGTTGTGCAACAGGCGAAGAAGCTTATTCGATGGGTATTTTAATCAGGGAGTACCTGAACAGCCATTCCAAAAATATTGAAGTAAAGATATTTGCAACGGATATCAGTAAATCAGCTTTAGATACGGCATCGAAAGGCATTTACCCGGCCAGTATAGAAAAACAAGTATCAACAGAACGATTGCAACAATTTTTCATAAAAGAAGGTGATTCTTATAAAATAAAACATGAGATCAGGAAAATGTTGATTTTTGCGCAGCACGATCTGGTTAAAAATCCTCCCTATTGCAATATAGACTTCATCAGCTGCCGTAATTTACTCATTTATTTAAACACAGATCTTCAGAAAAAGGTATTTGCGATGATGCACTTTGGGCTTAAAAAGGGCGGCTATTTATTTTTAGGTCCCAGTGAAAATGCAACAGTATTAAAGGATGATTTTGATGAGATCAACAAAAAATGGAATATCTTAAAAAGTAACAAGGCTGGCCGTGCCGTCAAGTTTGACACCTTTTCCTCTAATTATATCGAAGGCATTAAAACAACAACGATTGAAGCGAGTGAAAAGACGGTGTTGCCGGTTTCTAAATCAGCATTACGTGAGCAGATTAATTCGGCAGCTTTTGAATCTTCCGGCTTTATTGGAGTTTGCACAGATGAAAATCTGATGGTAATTCAATCTTTCGGTGATACAGGCCCATATCTCAAAAATATTAATTTCAATCATAACCTAATTGATTTACTGCCGGAAGACATTTCAATTGTTTTTAAAGCTGCTGCACATAAAGCACTAAAGTTAAATGAAACAGTAGTATTGAATAAATTGATGCTGCCAAAAAAACAAAAATCTACAACCAGAATGGTATCTATAAGTATCAGACCATTTTCTATAGAAAAATCTGAAGAACGGATACTTATCATTGCCTTTACGGAAACCACGAGCAAATCCAAGGAAAAAAACATCATTAATGCTTCTGACATCAACGAGGTGACTAAAGAACATGTGATCAGCCTGGAACTGGAGAACGCAGAACTAAAGCAAAGCCTCGCGGTAGCGCATGAACGCCTTGCTTCGTCAAATGAAAATACACAGTCATATAACGAAGAACTACAGTCGGCTAATGAAGAAATGCAGTCCATTAACAAAGACCATCATTTAACGATTGAAGAGTTAACTGATTTAAATGACGATTTAAACAACTATTTCCGTAGCAATGTTAATGGGCAGTTATTTGTTGATAAAAATTTATTGCTCAAGCGATATTCGCCCGGCGCCGTAAAGCATATTAACATTAGAGATAGCGACATTGGGCGCCCTTTAAGTGAAATAACCACTAATATTAAATTTGAGACCTTAATTGTCGATATTAAGGACGTGATACTCCATGACCAAACGATAACTAAAGAAGCCGAATCAATAGACGGTAAAGTTTACCAGGTAATGACCATGCCTTACCTTAAAAAAAACAGCAAAAAGCCTGATGGAGCAATTGTTAGCTTTTATGATATATCAGAACTTAAAAAGCTGTTAAAAGAGTTAAATGTAAGCAATCAAAGCTTCCGCAGGATAAACGACGACCTGAACAACTTTGTTTACGGCGCATCGCATGACCTTAATGCGCCTATTTTGAACATCGAGACCGTTATGGGCATCCTCAATAAGACACTTGATATGTCAAGTCCCGATGTAGTTAGCTTGTCAGGAATGATGAATACTGCTCTTACCAATTTTAAAGAAGTTATAAAAGAATTGGGTAAGGTAGGCGCTTTGGAAAGTGAAACCATGGAAGAGGCTCACATGGAAAATTTTGAGGCGGTATACAAAGAAATTGAAGAATCTATATCGGAGAGGATAAAACTCGCTAACGCCACAATCACCACCGATTTCAGCGAAAAAGAGGTCCGGTTTCCCAAGAAAAATTTAAGAAGCATCCTCTTAAACCTTATCACGAATGCTATTAAGTTTCATTCTCCCGAGAGATCACCGGATATTTCTATTGGAACCCAAAAAGTAGCCGACTTCGTAATACTAATTGTAAAAGACAACGGACTGGGGATTAATAAAGAGCGGATTGATTTCGTATTTAATATGTACCACCGAATCAATGACGATATTGAAGGTCAGGGTATTGGCCTTTACCTTGTAAAAAAAATCATTAATGCTTCAGGTGGTAAGATTGAGGTTGAAAGTGAAGTAGATAAAGGAAGCACATTTAAGATATTTTTTAAAATTTAAGGAGATTATATGTGAAACGGATACTAGTTTTTGATGATGACAAAAGCATTATAGGGATAATGAAATTTATCCTGGAGGCAAAAGGCTGGGAAGTTCAATGTTTCACTCAATGTAATGATGCGGTTTATCAAATAAGGTCTCACCAACCCGGAATTATTATGATGGATAATAATATACCGGATCATGGCGGTATTTTTGCAATAAAAACGATCAAACAGCAGATCGACCTTATGCATATCCCAATAATTTACTTTACTGCACACGATAATATTAAAAACCTTGCGAAAGAAGCCGGAGCCGATGCGTATCTCGCAAAGCCATTTGATCTGGATAAATTAGAGGAGTTGATAGAAACTTTAAGTTCACCAAAGCCAATAGGTTGCTAATCGGTTACAGGCAACTTTAGCTATCTGCCTGGTGGAGTTTAGCACCTTCGGGTATTTTTGCACAGAAGTGTCAACTTGCAAGAGCCTCCACGACAATAGAAATAAGTTCTAACTGGCGTAGAAGAATTGGGTTGTGTTGAAATAAAAGCATTAGAAGAATTAAAACCAAATGCAAAAATTGCAACGAAGGTTAATTCTTTCTCTTTTCAAGCATGCAGAGCATTGAAACTGATGATATATAAGTTGTATAAATCCCCTTTCTTTATTTACTCCTTTTTTATCACCGGCAATTTAAAAATGAATATAGAGCCCTGCCCCTCATCGCTTTTTACTGTAATGATTCCGTTATGACGTTTTATAATTTCTGAAGCTATGTATAGACCTAATCCCAATCCGGATATATTGTCCTTCATGGCACTACTTACTCTAAAAAATCTGTCAAAAATATGTTCTTGCTTTTCTTTTGGTATACCAAAGCCGAAATCTTGCACACTGAAAATGATGTTTTCATTTTCATGCTTGGTGGTAACCAGTACTTTATTAGCAGTCGGAGAGTATTTAACTGCATTGGACAATAAATTAATAATCACCTGACCTATACGGTTTCTATCACCCAAGATAAAAGAAGGGCCGTCTAAATAAACATCAAGTTGGTGGTTTTGTGTAGTTTGCTGAACCTCATCAACTATTTCTGTTACCAATATATTGAAATCAAAAATGTCTTCCTGATAAGTGAGTTGACCGCTGGATGCCTTGGTAGCCTCCAATAGATCACTAATTAGATAGGTTAACTTATTTATCTGGTTATTCATTCTGGACAATAAGTTGACTGCAGAAGTATTTCCCTCTTTTAACGATTTTTTATACAGAATCTGAGAATAGCCTTTAAGACTGCTTACGGGTGTTTTCAGCTCATGAGAAGCCATGCTGATAAAATCGTCTTTTTGTTTTTCTAGTTCTTTAAGTTCGGTAATGTCCCTGAAATACCACGCCCAGCCATAAGAAGTTCCATCTTCGTCTAAAACGCCATTGCCATACCTTTCTATGGTACGACCATCTATAAATAGGACTTCCTCATGAGTTACCACTTCAGGATGGGCATAGCAATAATTTACCCGTTCTATAAAAGCTTGGGGGTCGATTAATTGCTTCATGGCAAACTGCAGGGCGGCAGTGTCATCTTTTCGGTCTATAATTTCTTTCGGTATTTGCCAAAGTGTAATAAAGTTTTGATTGTATGATAGAATGCTTCCTTTAGTATCAACAATTAAAATAGCATCAGGTATCGCTTCGTTTTGCGCTTCCAGTAGAGCCTTTCTATATTTCAAGGTATCTTCCGATTTTTTGCGTTCCGAAATATCTCTTGCAACGGCAAAGAGGTGCGGATTTCCTCCAAGCGTTAAACCGCCTACATTAACTTCCACCGGAAAGACAGTACCGTCTTTCCGTTTGTGCAATGTTTCAAATTGAGGAATTTTTTCGTTTTGAGCGGCATTAAATAATCCTGTAAAGGCTTCTTCATTATAATTCGGATCTACATCCGGAACCTTGATATGCGCTATTTCTTCTCTGGTAAAATCCCAACATTCCAAAGCTATATCATTGAGATAGGCAAAAGATCCGTCTTCCCTCATTAAGATAAAAGGGTCCATCGCATTATCTGCCATATGCTTAAAACGCTTTAATTCATCTTCCCAAGCTTTTCGTTCGTTGATATTGGTTAGCGTGCCCAGCCATTTGTTGATAATTCCGTTATCATCTCTAATAGGATTAGCTGTTACGTAAAACCATTCAAAATTTTCGTCTCGTCCTTTTAACTGAAATTCAAACAAAATAGGCTCGCCTGTTTTCAGGCTGTTTTGCCACGTTGCGAAAAGGTTTTCCGCTTGTTCCGGATGAATATACCTGGCCCACCCATTTCCGAAAGATTCTTCGGGCGTACTGCCGGTATAATCATACCACTGTTGGTTAAAAAAATCAACTAACCCTTCTTTATTCGATGTCCAAATGAGTTGAGGCACCGTTTGGGTTACCGTCCTGAACTGTTCTTCCGCACGTTCGAGTTCTTCTTCCGACCTTTTACGCTCTGTAATATCTACGCAGGCGCCCGTCATATATTGCGGCATACCATCCGCATCTACAAAGGTTTTTCCTTTATCATCCAACCAATGTTGGGTTCCATCGGGCCAAATAATCCGGAATTCCATATCGAAGTCTGCGCCTTCATCAGCGCAAAGCCTACAGGCTTCTATTACTTTTTCCTGATCGTCCGAATGTACAATCTGAATAAAATCGTCTAAATTTTGCACGGTTTGACCCGGTATTAAGCCAAATAAACGGTCAAGATTTTCATCCCACAACATTTCATTTGTTTTAATATTCCATCGGAAGGTACCCGTTTGGGATGCATTAAGGGCAGCCTGTAGCCGTTCCTTGCTTTCGGCCACTTTTTGACGGGACAATACCATGTCCGAAACATCGTAAGCAAGAACGAGAATACCCTCTGTATTGCCCTCTACATCGGCTAAAACCTGGTAGATTAAATTTATATAAATAGACTCCAGTTTGCCGTTTCCTTTGTCAAGTTGCGCTGGTATTTCTTTTGCGATAAAAGGAACTCCAGATTCGAAAACAGTATCCAATAATTCATAAAAACCCTGACCTTCTATATCTGGAAGTGCTTCTCGAACTGGCTTTCCGATAATATCCCTGTTAGTACCCACCATCTGCATATACTCCGGGTTCGCAAATTCAAAAATATGCAGAGGCCCTTTTAAGATGCAAAGCGCAGCTGGCACCTGCATAAAGAAATTATGCAGAATCCGGCTGCCTTCTTCAATTTTTTTGTGTGCTTTTACCTGTTCGGTAACTTCGTTTCCAACTGCTACTATACCTGAGATGGTTCCGTCCGGATCGTAAATGGGATTATATACAAAGTTCAAATGGATAGTTACGAGCTTCCCACCTCTAATTAAATTAAGGGAAAGTTCATTTCCGATGACAGGCAGACCCGATGTGTAAACAGCATTCAAAGCTTGTTCAAAGCCTTGATAGACAACCTCTGGAAAGGCCTCGAACAAGGGCTTACCTATTACTTGTTCTGCCGATCTATCTCCCAGTTCAATAAATTTTTCATTGGCTACTTCAATAATAAAACTCCTGCCCCTGTAAACACACATGGCTACCGGTGCCTGTTCTACCATTCTGCGGAATTTCTGTTCGCTATCTATAAGCAACCGGCGGGAAGTTATTTCGTCAGTAACATCCTGTAAGGTTCCATTGAAACGATAAGCAATTCCCTCATCATTAAAGGATGCCTGACCTTTGGCATGCACAATTCTTTCTTTCTTTGTTTGTGGATGAATAATAGAATAAACAATATTGTAATATCCGCCAGACGAAAAATCTAAAGCTGTTTGTATCGCATTGTTCACATTTTCCCTGTCATCATCCGCAATAACAGCCAAGGCTAGAGGCAATTCTATTTCGTCATCGGGCTTCAGTCCGAACCATTCTTTTAACCGGCTGTTGCCCCTGAATTTATTAGTAGCAGGGTTTAAGTCCCACGTTCCTAATCCGGCAGCTTCTATGGCGAAGGTTAGTTGTTGCTCACTTTCTTTCAAAGCTTTTAAAGCTCGTACTTTTTCAGTGGTCTCTATTACAATAACCAGCACGCCACCTACTTCTCCATTTTCTAAACGTATGGGGCTGTAAGAGAAATCAAAAACGCAATCCTCGAGAAAACCGTTCCTGTCTAACTGCAAATGAAAATCCGGGAAACCAACAGGTGTTCCTTGCATCACACCTTCAAACATAGGGTCAATGGTTGGCCATATCTCCCCAAATGTTACACTAGAGTTGTTGCCCATTGCCTGTGGATGCTTGGTTGCACCCAGAATTGGCCGGAAACTATCATTATATAACTGAATGTAATCTTCACCCCAGGCGATGTACATTCCAAAAGGGGAGTCGAGCATAATGCGAACTGCGGTGCGTAAAGGTTGGGGCCAGCCATTAGGATGTCCTAACAAAGTTTCTGACCATTCAATAGACCGGATAAGTTCGCCCATTTGGCCACCGCCAGATAAAAATGCAGGTATTTCAGACATCCGGCAAAATACGCAATTGAAAATTGTATTACCTATTATCTTGTTGGGCTATCAACCATGCTTATCTTGTACCGGATAAATATAAGACGGCAACTCTTTCAAAATATAATTAGTTTGTCCCAACAGTTCACCAGATAATCAAAAAAGTAATTCATTTCGATACAAATGAGTTCATATGATATTCAATCAAATATTTGAAAATCGATTAGTTAAACTCATTCTGGTGAATAAATGTAAATATTAAATCTGTTCACCTTTTTGTTCGCATGACAGGTAGAATAGTACGTACTGAAAAGGATTGTTTAAAAGCATAAAAGCCTCTAAATAGTTATATTCAGAAGCTTTTGCATCCAGATGAACTGGTATTTGTCGGGGTGGCAGGATTAGCTGCGCTGATCCAGAATAGGGGGGCGTTACAAACTCAACCCTACGCTTCTCGTACCTCGAAGCTGACTTTGTTATTTTACTTCATCCCTTCAAGCCTACGGCTTGGGGTCTGTGTAAAATAACAAAGCCCTTCTGCTTTCACAGAAGGGCTTTCGTTTGTCGGGGTGGCAGGATTCGAACCTACGACCTCCTGGTCCCAAACCAGGCGCGATACCGGGCTACGCTACACCCCGAACATTTAACAATGATAACCGGTGTTCTTCATTTGTTAAGGGACTGCAAAGATAGACTTTTAAGAGTCTGCGGCAAATATTTTTGAAAATATTTTGACTGCCTTAAAGATGCTTGTTAATCAATAATTATAACACATTGATCTAAAGGATTAATACCCGATTTTCGATATTCCTGATACTAAAACATTTCTGGTAAGTAAAAATGCTCTCCCGGTTTCCCGGTAAGCGTGGTTGCGAGTAATAAGTTGCCCCGTTGCCAGGCTCAGGGTCCGGAAAACAGGGATTGGAAAATGAAAACCGGGAA
The DNA here is from genome assembly GCF_037719425.1 of Daejeonella sp. Classification (GTDB taxonomy): domain Bacteria; phylum Bacteroidota; class Bacteroidia; order Sphingobacteriales; family Sphingobacteriaceae; genus Daejeonella. Next base: position 14,183 of record NZ_JBBJNI010000095.1, read on the forward strand.
CCAGCAAAGAAAAAGCAACTCATTTGTTACGTCCCGAAACCAAAAAAAATCCTAAATTACGAGAAAATCAGTCACCTTGAAAAAGTTAAGTGTATACCTTCTAATCGTCATCCTGTCGTTCGTTTACACTTATGACAGCGTTCAGGCTTTGGCGCATGCACTTGGGAGAGATTCTTCTTTTGCCTGGATGAAAACAATGGAATGCGAAAAAGGCGCTGAATCTGAAGAGTCTAAGGGACAGAAAGAGAAGTTGGATTTTTTGGATCACTATTTTTCGCATACACAATTATCCCTGGCACAAATCGGAACAATAAGTCTTGACTCGCATCATGCGATAAATTTTTCCTCTACAGATCATAGTCTAACAATTTATTCCCCTCCGGAATCACACGCATAATCACCAGAGGACCATCTCCTCCCTATTAATTTTCTGTTTTTTCTGACGTAGGCGAACCTTAGTTCTGCCTTTAGATTATGCTTTGTTATGGATTCTAAAATCAAAGAAATTCGTGGTTTAACTTTTAAATATTTAAAAAATGATATTCCGTCCGGGCTGGTTGTTTTCCTTGTCGCACTTCCCCTATGTTTGGGGATAGCTCTGGCATCGGGCGCTCCGCTTTTTTCCGGAATTATTGCGGGGATAATTGGCGGAACGGTTGTCGCGAGTTTTAGTGGTTCCTCTTTAAGTGTTAGCGGGCCCGCCGCCGGGCTTACGGTCATCGTTATTAATTCTATAAGCACCCTGGGAAGTTTTGAAGTTTTCTTGCTGGCCGTTGCGATTGCCGGTGTATTGCAGATTATTCTGGGTGTCCTGAAGGCAGGGATCATTGGGTACTATTTCCCATCAAATGTTATCAAAGGCATGCTTGCAGCTATTGGTATTATATTAATATTAAAGCAGATCCCGCATGCTGTTGGCTATGATGCCGACAGCGAAGGCGATTTCGACTTCTTCCAGGCTGATGGTGAGAATACTTTTTCGGCAATATCAAGTGCATTAAGCCACATACATCCCGGAGCTATAGCAATAGCACTGGTATCACTTTTTATCCTGATCATGTGGGACAGGCCATTTCTTCAGAGGATCAGCTTCTTCAAATTAGTTCCCGGAGCTTTGTTGGTTGTCGTCCTGGGTGTGGTTATGAATGAGGTTTTCAGGATGTCAAATCCCGAGTTATACCTCGCAGGAGATAAGCTTGTCCAGCTTCCGGTAGCAAGCTCTGCTGCAGGCTTTATCGGACAGTTTACTCTGCCCGATTTCTCAGGGTTGACAAACTATAATGTATATGTCGTTGCAATAACAATTGCAATCATCGCCAGCCTTGAGTCGCTGTTAAGTGTCGAGGCAGCAGACAAGCTGGATCCCTACAAAAGAAATACCCCGACAAACCGGGAATTAATGGCCCAGGGATTGGGGAATTTTGTTTCAGGGATGATCGGCGGTTTGCCTTTAACTGCTGTTATCGTGCGTACTTCTGCCAACATCAACTCAGGTGCAAAGACAAAACTGTCGGCTATTATTCACGGTATTTTATTGTTGGTGAGCGTTATTGGATTTGCGTCAATTTTGAACAAGATCCCGCTTGCCTGTCTTGCTGCATTACTTTTAGTTGTGGGATACAAACTCGCAAAAGTATCACTTTTTAAATCGATGTACAGACTGGGATGGAACCAGTTCCTGCCATTTGTGGTTACCGTGGTAGCCATTCAGTTTTCCGATCTGCTGAAAGGAATTGCCATTGGAATGGCTGTTTCATTATTCTTTATATTGAGAAGCAATTACAA